>JASFUE010000005.1:0-26154 GCA_050050435.1 Burkholderiales bacterium
AACACTAATTACAGATTCGCAGACGACGGCACGGTGAGCATTGCCCCAGCGAGTGGCGCGGCGCAGACGTTCAGCTATGAATATGGCGGCGGGCGGATCAGTCTCGTCGACACTGATCCACCTCAGGTTGTGAATGTTGAGGAACTGTCGGCGCGCAAAATGATACTGAGCACCTCCGGAGACGGACAGCGCGTCGTCTGTTCACGGTAGCATTTCAGCAAACCATCCACTGCGCCCGCCGCCTGCGTGACGCTGGTCCGGCGAGTGGCGCTGCTCTCAGGGGGGCGTAATTGGCCACATCATTGAAAGGGAGAACAGCAATCGTCACCGGTGCTGCGGGCGGCATCGGCAGCGTGCTTGTCGAAGGGTTTCTCGCAGCCGGCGCCAACGTGGCAGCGCTGGACATTGACGACGGCGCACTCACGCGTTTGCGCGCCAAGGCACAGGCGCAGTATCCGTCTGCAAGCCTGCACGCCCTGAACATGGATGTGGCCGATTACCAGGCTTGTGAGCGCGCGGTTCAGGAGGTCGAAAATACTCTCGGCGTCGCCGAAATCCTCGTGAACAATGCCGCGGTAGGTATGGGAGTCATCCGCGAGGATCATTTCTCCTCGCTCGTGCGTATCCACGAAATCGATCCCGAAATCTGGCAACGGTTCATTGCCGTGAACTTTTCAGGTGCCTGGAATATGACCCGCGCATGCGTCGGGCAAATGCTGTCCCGGCACTGGGGCCGCATCATCAACGTCAGCACCAGTTTTTTTACTATGGTTCGTGGCAGTTTCCACCCCTATGGGCCGTCCAAGGCGGGGCTGGAGGCAATGTCGCACGGGCATGCGCAGGAATTCGAGGGCAGCGGCGTCACCGTGAATGTCGTTGTGCCAGGCGGTCCGACCGACACACCATTCGTGCCAGACGATATCGGAGTTGCCCGAAGCCAATTGATAGCCCCCTCGGTGATGGTGCCGCCGGTGTTATGGCTTTGCGCTGACGCTGCCGGAACGATCACAGGGAATCGCTATGTGGCGGCGCAGTGGGATTCAACCATCGCACCGGATCAGGCAGAACGTCAGTGCCGGGCACCGGCTGCATGGCCGCAACTGGCGCAAAATCCGGTCTGGCCAGGTGGCAAGCCCGATCGCTAGCAAGCGCGACCGGCGCTGCCGGGCAAGGCATCAATAGGTGGGATTGACGTCCAGGCGAACGATCCAGTCATCCATGCCCGGCTGGGCAATCGGATAACGTGCCATTACTAGAGGATCGTGTCCCGGAATGATGTGCTGAGGCGAGGTCGCAAGTTTATTCAGCTTTTTGAATCCTTCCATCATCTCGCCCAGGTTGTAGACGATGGGAAAGGCGCGATCCTGTTCCATGTGCGCATAGAAATGACTGGCGTCCGAAGCGAGCACCACCCAGCCGCGTTGTGTCCTCACCCGTACCGATTGCAGGCCCTTGGTGTGGCCGCCGATGTGATGTAGCTCAATACCGGGCGCGAGTTCGCTCGCGCCATCGTGAAACTGTACGCGTTGGTCATATACCCGATGCACCAGGTGCACGACATCATCGAGCTCATAAGGATGACGCATGATGTCATGACACATGCAACGCCCCGTCGCAAATTCCATTTCCTTGTCCTGCAGGTGAAATGTCGCGTTTGGAAACAATGGAATATTCCCGGCGTGGTCGTAGTGCATGTGGGTAATGATGACGTCCTGCACTGTTTCCGGATCGATGCCAAGGGCGCGTACGCCTTCTTCGACCGGGCGTACGATCTTGCGGCTGCGTTTCTGCGCTGCGACTTGCCCGAAGCCGGTGTCGACGATGACCGTGCGCTTCGAATTGGAAATTATCCACACGTAGTAGTTGAGCGGCATGTCGCAGTTATGGGGATCACCTCCAATAAAGTTATCGGGGGACTTTCGATGCAGCCACGCATACTTGATGGCGTGTATCTCGTAACTATCGTCGTTCATTGCAGATGACTCCCGGTCGGATAGCGTGCACGGCCTGGCCGGCACCAGCGTGATTCAGTCAGCTTGAATCAACCAATACGAATTAAACAATACGATTAAGCCAGTAGGATTAAACCGGTACGATTAAAACGATACGACGAAACGGGCACAATCTACTTGTCCATTTCCGCAAGCGCTTCCTTGGCATTGCGGAATGAGTCGATCGCCGCCGGCACGCCCGCATAAATCGCAACTTGAAGCAGGATCTCCCGTATCTCGTCGCGGGATACGCCATTACGGATTGCGCCACGCACGTGCATCTTGAATTCGTGCTGGCGATTCAGGACTGCAAGCATGGCGATGTTGAGCATGCTTCGGGTTTTCTTCGGCAATTCTTCGCGGCCCCATACCGCGCCCCAACAGTACTCGGTGACCAGGCGCTGCATAGGCATGTTGAAATCGTCGGCGGAAGCAATGGATTTCTCCACGAACTCCGCTCCGAGAACGGATTTGCGTATGTCCAGACCTTTTTCAAACAATTCATCGTTCATTTTTATCCTCCTGTTGTGATTGTGGTTGCCAGTCTATCCAGTATATCCGTGCGTACAGGGCGATATCTGGCTGTTTGCGCCTATGACGTTTCAACTGTGAAACAAGCCGCGTGATTGCAGACACCTGGAGCAGGTGTGCGGGACATCGTTTGCGGGATTCACTTGCCGGCTGCTCGATTAACGCTCTGTCTGATATTTCATGGCCGCAACCGCGCAATGGCATCTACCGCCTTGCCGCCAATGGCGCTATACGGAAGTGGCCAGAAGCGATAGATCATGTGGCTGCAATGGCGAACAGTTTTGCCAGTTTCCCCGCATCTCGCGCCTGTTCGATATTCTGAATAAATGCGTCGACCTCTCCGGCCTGGCCATCGCCGAACGCTGCTGCGAGCTCACGCCGGAAGCGCTCATGCACTTCCTCGTCGGTTGCATTGACGACGTCGTCAAGCCGCGCGCGCTGTGTCTTGCCAGCTTTGTCCGTGACTTCGACCTCGCCGCCCTGTTGCGAAGGATAGGCTTGCGTCATCGTGTCGTCGACTTCGAGTGTCATCAGGGATATGAGCCGATGCAGCCCGGGGTCGTTGAGCAGGCTGAAATTGTCCTCCGTGACGCCACCCTTGATCAGCGCGGCCGCAACGTTGTACTGAATGCTCATTTTTGCCTGCAGGATATGTGCGAATGGCCCCGCGTGGTTGCATCCGGGATAGAGCATGCCGGCGCTCGGGACGCGTATGCGGATCGATTCGATGTTGTCCGGTACGATTCGCGATTTTCCGGCAATCGCCAGCGCCGCCTGCGAGGGCGTTTGCGCAAAATTACACGCCGGTACCGGCTTGTGATAAACGTTCATGATCTCCGGGGTATGCTCGAACATCTTCACCGTTGATGCCGCAGCGCGTTTGCCCAGAGAAGCGAGCAGCCCGGCCTCGCCATCGATTGCAGATGGCGAAGCAAATGCGCCGGCTTCGGCCAGTAGCACCGCCGTGAGCGCATTCCGGGCCGCGAATCCGGCCTGAAAATACATTTCGCTGCCGCCGGTATGGGCCCATTCATTGAATCCGAGCGTTGTGTTCGCGGCGAGCGCGATTGCACTCGTGATTGCCTCCCGGTCCAGGCCGAGAAGGCAGGCGCCTGCCGCGGCAGCCCCGATTGGCCCACTAATGCCAGTGGGCCGGTGAATGCGTGCAATCTCCGGTGACATTGCGGCGCGCCCGACTTTCGCGCCCGCTTCATAGCCGATCATCGCAGCAGCGCAAAAACGCTGGCCGCTGACACGGCGATACTGTGATAGCGCGAGCAAGGTTGGCAGGACCACAATGCCAAGGTGACTGACGCTGCCCGAATGCATGTCTTCGCGCACCAGACCATGTCCCATGACCGCATTCGCGAAGGCTGCATCGGCAAATGAGACGGCATACGGTTGCGCAATGATTGACGCGCTCTGGTCCTGATTCGCGACCGCTTGCGCGACTGATTTTGCCTGCAGGCTCCAGGGCAGTGAGCGCGATTCGACTGCGCATCCGATCAGATCGAACAGGCAGACCTTGACCTTCTCGATGACCTCGCGCGAAATGCTTGCCGGATCGATGCTGACGCAGGCGTTGGCTAAGCGTAGCGCCAGTGCTTCGTTCAGTGATGTTGCGTTCTCAATCTGCTGCTCGTCCTGCCGAATAACAGTAGACATTGCACCCCCGATAATGTGTTGTGCCAGGCGCGATCAGCCGCGCACTTCGACTCCGGCCCAGTTCTCGACAACGCGGCAGATGGACGTGAAATCGGAATCGGCTCCGTAAGTTGCCTTGGTGACGGCAAGCATCTGGCGCACAGTCGAGCCCACCACCATCGGTACACCGAGCGCTTCGGCCTCGTCAATGCAAAGGCTGACGTCTTTGTACGAAAGACCGGTGGTAAACCCGAAGTCAAATGTGCCAGGCAGCACCGCGCGGGGAAACTTGTCCTGTGTGGCACTGTTGCGTCCGGTGCTGGTATTGAGCACTTCGAGCATGACCTTCGGATCGAGACCGGCCTTGACCCCCATGACCATGGCTTCGGAGGTCAGGGCGATTGCCGCTCCGGCGAGCAGGTTGTTGGCCAGTTTCATCGTTTGCGCCTGGCCAGGAACTTCCCCCAGATGAAACACCTTTCCGAAATTTTTCAGCAATTCTTCGGAACCGTCGTAAACGGTTTTCGGGCAGGCGACCATGATCGCGAGCGTGCCTTCACGTGCGCCCTTGAGCCCGCCGCTGACCGGAGCGTCGATATAGGCGATATTTTTCGCGCCAAGCCCGTCGGCCACAGCTTTTGCTGCGCGTGGGCCGATAGTCGAGAAATCGACAACACGTTTGACGCTTGTTCCCTCAATGATTCCACTGGCACCGAGCGCCACGTTCTGTACGATTTGCGGATTGGGAAGGCTGAGGAAGACCGTTTCGGCGATGGAAGCAACTTCGGCGGCGGAGCCGGCTGGGCTGGCTCCGAGTTTTTCCATCGATGCCATTGCTTCCTGGCTTGCATCGAACACCGATACCGTATGCCCGGCATTCAGAAGTCGAGTTGTCATCGGCGCCCCCATTTTCCCGACACCGACAAAACCTAGCGTTGCACTGGCCATTTTCCCCCCTTGAATAATCTTGTTAATTCACCGGACTGTCCGCGCACGGCCAGTCTTGACTGGTGCGGATGATAACCCCCCGGGGCCATGTTCTGGCGGCTGGCTGGTTTGCCGGACTCAAGCCGCCGTAACCCAGCCTGGCTCCTGACGCATTGCAACAAGAGCGACTCCTGCCAGATTCTCCTTAATCCCCGCTTTAACTGGCGCATTCCCCCAGATCGAGAATGCTCATTGTGCGCTGCGTTCGAGCGTGGCCCGAATGGGAGCGAATCTTGCGTTGATTCCGGTGTGGCACAACCAAAGTGCTGCATTGTGGATATGCCGCTGATCAGGCGCAAATTGACAGCTTGTCAAGGGAGGTAAATATGCCACAGCGAAGCGTGAACGGAAAAAGGAACGGGCACAAACGCGCCCATAATACGACCAAGGGCGCGGCGCGCCCGATCAGAAACGGCCGTGACTATGCACAGGCGGCGAAGATAGTGAGTACGCTTGCCGATCAACCGGAGCGCGAAACCACGGCCGAGTTGCGCCTGCAGGCGCTGATTCACGAAATGGAGATGTACGACGACGTGGTGGACGACTTCGATACGGACGAGGATTTTTCCTTCGCCGACGAATACGACGGTCCATTGCGTCGCTGGTCAGACGATCTGGACTGACCGGCATTGCGAGCACGCCGGCGCGCTGAGAACTAGGTCGCCCGCTGGCCGGTCCATGCTTCCGGGTTGAGCATTCGCTGCGGATGGCCTTCGAGAAAGGCCAGCACGTTCTCGATCGACTCGCGATAAAATTGGTGGTAGATCTCGTCCGTCGCATAACCCTGATGCGGCGTCAGTACCGTATTGGGCAGCGTGCGCAATGGATGCGAAGCAGGTAGTGGTTCCTGATCGTAGACATCGAGCGCCGCGACCAGCCTGCCGGCACGAAGATTATCCAGCAATGCGGCTTCGTCGATCAGTGGTCCCCGGGATGTATTGACCAGAATGGCCTGATCTTTCATTTTCTTCAGATCGTCGGAGCCAATGAGCCCGCGTGAGCGCTCGCTCAGTACGACGTGCAGCGATACGGCATCGGACTGCGCGAGCAACGAGTCTTTGTCAGTGTATTCGGCACCCGCTTCCGCTGCACGCTCTTCGGTGAGATTCGGGCTCCAGGCGAGCACTTTCATGCCAAGCGCCTGTCCGTAACGCGCCATGCGCGTGCCGATCCGGCCAAGTCCCACCACCCCCAGTGTCTTCCCTTCGAGCACAATGCCCGACGGAAGCTGTTGCTGGAAATCGCCGTTTCGCATCGAAGCGTCAGCCTTTGGAATGTGGCGCGCGGCGGCGAGTAACAAACCAAGTGCAATTTCTGCCGTCGCCGCTCCAGCCTGTGGGGCGCCGGTGTTGCAAACCGGAATATGGCGTGCGCTGCAGGCGTCGATATCCATGGTCCAGGTTCGCGCGCCGGTCAAGCCGATCATCTTGAGATTGGTCAGCTTGTCGATGGTGGATTTCGGGAATGCGCTGCGCTCGCGCATGGCGATGAGTATGTCGAAGCCGGCGAGCTGGCCGATCAGGTCAGCCTGGTCCCTGAATGGGGTTTCGAAAATTACCACCTGCGCGCGCTTTTCCAGTTCGGTCCAGTCCGCGCTTTCTCTTGCCACGCCTTGCCAGTCATCGAGCACTGCAATTTTGGTCATTTTCCTGTCACTTTCTGTTCAGCGAAGATTTCCGCTCACGAGTCAGGAAAATCGGCACCGAGTGTGACGTCTTCCCATTCATCGATCGATTGCATCAAGGCAGCCAGTTTAGCGCGCACGCGGTCGAGGCCATTCCTGCCAAGAATGAGGTTGAGTGGAGGATGATCCGATTCGACTATCTTGATAATGGCATCGGCTGCGCGAATCGGATCACCCGCCTGCTTGCCACTGCGCGCGGTTATCTGGGCGCGGCGTGCACCAGCGGTCCCGGCGTAGGCCTCGATCGGATGTCTCGCCTGTTTGAGCGAACGGCCCGCCCAGTCGGTGCGAAATGGTCCGGGCTCGATCGCAGTGACCCGAATGCCAAGCGGTTCGACTTCCTGCGCAAGCGCTTGCGTGAGACCTTCGAGCGCGAACTTGGTCGCGTTGTAATAGCCGGAGCTGGCAGCACCGAGCAAACCGCCTACCGACGAGATGTTGATGATATGACCGCTGCCACGGGCACGCATGGCGGGCAGGGTCTTGCGTATCAACGCCACCAGCGAAAAGAAATTGGTGTCGAACATGTCGCGCACATCCGCCTCTTCGCCTTCCTCGACGGCGGCAAGGTAGCCATAACCGGCGTTGTTCACCAGCACGTCGATGTCTCCGAAATGCTCCATCGCCCGTTGCAGTGCTGCGTCGGCCTGTAGTGCGTCGTTGACATCGAGCGGCAGTCCGAGCGCACTGTCCGGATACGCGGCGACGATGTCGCCGATCTGTTCGACCTTGCGGGCGGTGACCACAGCGCGGCGGCCATGTTCGAGTACGCGCTGTGCCAGTGCACGACCGAGTCCAGTCGAGCAGCCGGTGATGAACCAGACTGGTTGTGAATCAGTATGCATGTATTCCTCCTGCAATCAATATGAGGTGGAAACTGCCTGGCGGGTTTGTACAGCCTGGCTCTGTAACTGTCGTTACGTGTTGTTCTTGCCTGCCTTGTTCACCACTTGCCAAGATGGAATCCACCATCCACGAGAATGGTTTCGCCGGTTACCAGCGCGGCGCCTTCGAGTAACCAGACAGCGACCTCGGCGACATCGTCTGCCGTAGCCGGCTTGCCCAGAGGAACTGTTTTCGAATAGCCGGCCTTGAACTTCTCGTAGTCCTCCGGGCTGAAACGCGATGAATGCCAGCGCGTGTCGATGAGTCCCGGACACACGGCATTGACGCGGATTTCCGGCGCCAGGGCGCGCGCCAGTGCCAGTGTCATTGCATTGAGCGCGCCCTTGGAGGCGATGTAGGCAGTCGATGATCCGACGCCCCTGACGCCGGAAAGCGAGGAAATATTGACGATAGCGCCCTGGCCGCCCTGTTTCATCGCAGTGGCGCAAGCTCGAATCATCTGGTAGGGACCAATAACATTGACAGCATAAAGCCGCTGGAAGTCCTCGGCATCGAGTGCATCGAGATCGGTTGCCGCCACAAATTTTGTAATGCCGGCGTTATTGATCAGGGAATCAATGCGCCCCCACTTGTCCAGTGCGGCTTTGGCGATTGCCCGGCAGTCCTCGTCGTTACTGACGTCGCCGCGAACAGCCAGTGCATCCGCGCCGGTGGATGCGCATTGCTCCACGGTATTGCGAGCGTCTTCTTCACTGCGACTGTAATTGACCAAAACGCGACAACCCTTGCGCGCCAGTTGCAGCGCACAAGCGGCGCCGGTACCGGTGCCACCGCCGGTAACAATACAGACAGAGTTGTTCAGATCCATTGTTTTTCCTTGTCGAATTAGAGTCTTTAACCGCATTTTCTCCAGGGGTCTTCCCGGCACAGGCCTGGTTTCACGCGAACCCCTCGGCGCCTGAATGACAACGGTTTTCTTCGTTCTGCGTTTTCGTTAGTCTAGACTCCTGATCAGGAAGTCAAAAAATCCACCTGGACCCTACCATGGCATATGTAACCACGGATGATGGTGTAAAGCTCTATTACGAGGAGACCGGAAGCGGTTTGCCGATTGTATTCGCCCATGAGTTTGCTGGCGATTTCCGCAGTTGGGAAGCACAAGTGCGGCATTTTTCCCGGCGCTACCGCTGCATCACATATAACGCGCGTGGTTATCCGCCCTCGGACGTGCCGCCGGACGCTTCATCATATTCACAGCAGCGTGCCCGCGATGACATCCTCGCGGTGCTCGATGGCCTGGGTATCGAGCGCGCACACGTGGTCGGGCTGTCCATGGGAGCATTCGCAACCTTGCACTTCGGCATGGTGCACTCGCACCGGGCGTTGTCACTGGTGGTCGCCGGCTGCGGCTACGGCGCGCACCCGGACCAGTACGAAACCTTCCAGAAAGAAGCCAAGGCGCTCGCGGGCACCATTCGTGAAAAGGGCATGGAGTACGTGGCGTCGACCTATGGCCATGGCCCGACCCGGCTGCAGTTGCGCGACAAGGATCCGCGCGGATTTGATGATTTTATCCGCTGCTTCGGCGAGCATTCGGTTGAAGGCTCTGCCCACACCATGGAGAACTACCAGGCCAAACGCCCGTCCCTGTACAGCCTGAAAAAGGAGATGGCCGGTATCACTGCACCGCTGCTGATCGTCGCCGGTGATGAAGACGATATGACACTCGAACCCTCGATCATGATGAAACGCACGATTGCGACCTGCGGGCTGGTAGTTCTGCCGAGGAGCGGTCACGTGATGAACATGGAAGAGCCGGCATTGTTCAATCACGTTGTCGAGGATTTTTTTCACACGGTTGAAACTGGCCGTTGGACCGCAAGAGCAATCGGCCAGAATCGAAACAGCCTCCTTGGAAGCGACAGGAATTGAGACGTTATGAGCGAAGCACTTTCACATTTACGGGTGGTTGATCTGACACGGGTGCGCGCCGGTCCAACTTGTGTAAAGCAGTTTGCCGACTGGGGCGCCGATGTCATCAAGGTGGAAATGCCGGGTGTTGCCGCCAATGAAGGCTTCGGGCCGCGCGCCGGGTCGGATTTCCAGAACCTGCATCGCAACAAACGCGCAATCACGATCAACCTGAAGGAAAAGCGCGGCATCGAACTGTTGCAACGCCTGGTCAAAACCGCCGATATCGTGATCGAGAACTTCCGGCCAAACGTAAAGCACAGGCTCGGGATCGATTACGAAACGCTATCGAAAATCAATCCGCGGCTGATCTACGCCAGTATTTCCGGTTTTGGTGAGGATGGTCCCTACAGCGGCCGTGCCGGCTTCGACCAGGTCGCCCAGGGCATGGGCGGTTTGATGTGGGTAACGGGCCTGCCTGGCGACGGACCGGTGCGTGCCGGAACGCCGGTGGCCGACCTGAGCGCCGGTCTGTTCGCCGCGCTTGGCATTCTCATTGCATTGCAGGAGCGCAGCGTGTCGGGAAAGGGTCAGTGGGTGAAGACTTCATTGCTCTCGGCGATGATCACAATGATGGATTTCCAGGCGGCACGCTGGCTGGTCGACGGCGAAGTGCCACCGCAAGCCGGCAACGATCATCCGACATCAATGCCCACCAGCGTTTACCCGACCTCGGATGGTTTTGTAAACATCGCGGCCGCCGGCGATGCGATTTTTGCGCGCATGTGCAAGGCGCTGGAAATGCCCGAACTTGCCGAGCACCCGGATTATGTTACGGACGGTTTGAGATCGGACAATCGCGTTGCCTTGAACAAGACGATTGCCGAACGTAGTTGCAAGTACAGCTCGCAGGACTTGATCGAGCGTCTCAACGAAGCCGGCGTGCCGTGCGGTCCCATCTACAAGATGAATGAAGTGTTCGAAGATCCCCAGGTCAGGCATCTGGGAATGGCTGCGCGGGTACCGCGCGCGGAGGGAGACTTGCATCTGGTTGGCCCGGCGATGACGCTGAGCCGCACGCCTTCGTTAATGAAGCGGGCGATCGGGCCGGCTGGTGAACACAATACGGAGATTCTGCGCGAACTAGGCTATACGGATGCCGAGATCGAGGCACTGCAGTCAGCAAAGGTGATTTGAGGAAAAGCATATGAGCGAAGGTAGGCTGCGCGTTGAGCGCGATGGCGCAATCGGGCGCATGATTTTTGACAACACAGCCAGGCGAAATGCCATCAATGCATCCATGTGGCGCGGTGTACCACAGGCGATCGCGCAGTTTAATGACGATGCGCACGTGCGCTGCATTGTCTTGCGCGGCGAGGGCGAGGTGGCTTTTGCCGCCGGTGCAGATATTTCGGAGTTCGAGCAAAAACGATCCACGAAAGAAGATGTCCAGGCTTACGAAGCCGCTGTCGATGCGGCGCATGCGGCAATCGAATCTTCCCGCAAGCCGGTCATTGCCCTGATCCACGGGTTCTGTGTAGGCGGGGGACTGGCTACGGCGTTGTCGTGCGACCTGCGTTACGCGGGAGAATCGGCCCGTTTTGCCATTCCGGCGGCACGGCTTGGTCTGGGTTACGGCGTGCATGGTAACGGCAGACTGGTCGCAACCGTTGGCCATGCCAACGCCCGCGAGATCATGTTCACCGCGCGCCTCTACGATGCCGGCGAAGCGCATTCCATGGGCCTGGTCAACCGGGTAATGGCTGACAGCGAACTGGATGCATATGTCGAGAAAGTTGCTTCGGGCATCGCCGCGAACGCGCCGCTTACGGTTGCAGCATCCAAGATTGCCTTTGAATCACTGATCGCGCCCGTGGGTGATTTTTCCGCAGCCTGTGAGGCAATCAGCGTATGCATGGAAAGCGAAGACTACATTGAGGGCCGGCGTGCATTCATGGAAAAGCGCAAGGCCCGCTTCCAGGGCAAGTAACGCGCGTTTGTGACTGCCGAGCCCGGCTGCCGGGGGCGCACCCCCGGGTAACAGTGTCGCTATTTCCCGACGCCTGCAGCCGTGTTCGTGTGCCATATCTGAGCGACAATAACGGTCGCAAGACTGACTTACTGACCTCCGGAGAACGCGCCTGACTTACTGAAAATGCCACGCCGCCGGTATTCACGAACGAGTTCATATCGCCGTACGCCCCTGCTCAAACGCTGGTGGGGTAATCTGGCCTATCACTGGCATACGGGCGCACGTTTGCCGTGGATACTTGCGGGCAGTGTGGTTGTGGTGTTGACGGCATTCTCTTCGGTCATGCATGCGATGGTCGTGCGAGATGCGAAGCAACGGGATCTGACCTGCCTAGCGATGAACGTCTACCACGAAGCGCGGGGTGAGCCGGTGGAAGGCCAGTATGGCGTTGCCGAGGTGACCATGAACCGGGTGGCCGATCCGCGCTATCCGGACAGCGTGTGCGGGGTGGTCTACCAGCAGCGCTGGGATTATCTTCGCAAGCGCCACGTCAGCGCATTTTCGTGGACCGAGTTTGACACGGTGGAAGTACGTGACGGCGAGGCATGGCAAACTGCGATGCTAGTTGCCGAAACGACTCTCGACGGCGATCACGACCGGGTGCTCGAAGGGGCAGTGCACTATCACGCTGCGTACATCCGGCCGAGTTGGGCGCGTGGCAAGCGGCCCGTTGCAAGGATCGGCCGCCATTTGTTTTACCGATAAGAACAGGCCAGGCCGGATTTGCCGGTGGCGGCTGTCTCAGCGCCGTGGCGTGACCGGGCAAAACCGCAATTTCGAGTGGAGATGAAAATGAAACGAAGTCTTTTAGTCGTCCTGATCGCCCTGTTGTTGTCTGCGTCGCCTGCCTGGGCGATCACGGTCAATGCACAGGTGGAAGGCCCGTTGTTGACCAAAGACCGGGTGCTCGATTATGTGCAGCAGAATCTGGCTGGTGCTATTGCCGAGATTCCGGAACTCGAGCAAGGTGGCAAGTACCGCCTGTTTGTCAGAGTTGCGTCCAAGCACGTCGGCAAAGGCAGTTGGTATCTTTACTTTACTGAAGTGCAGATGCAGCGTCGGGTTACCGAAGCGCAGACGGCCCGGATATACTGGGCCACACTTCGTTCGGCTGTGCTGTGGGGAACCGTACCTACCGAAAACGAGGTGCGCGATGCGCTGGAATCGCTGATGAAAAACAAGGTCAGTCAGTGGCAGGCTGAATGAACATGATCAGGAAGGAGTGACACAATGAATTGCAGGAAACTGTTGTGGGGTGCGTGTGCGGTAGCTGTGCTCGGGCTGGTTTTCGAGGCGGGCGTTGTTGTCGGCGAAGACATGGCGCCGGATAAGCCGCGCGGGGTCTCTGTCGGTACGACCAGCACGCTTGATCTTTCCCCAAACCTCGATAACATCCAGGGCCGCGAACTACGGGTGCGCCTGATCACGTTCGAACCTGGCGGTGCGGTGCCGTTGCACAGCCATAATGGTCGCCCCGGCATTGCTACTGTTATTCAGGGAACGCTGACCGAGCACATTGCGGGTGAGGGAATCGTCGAAATACACACCGGTGACAGGATTGTTGAAGACAAGAACAAGGTGCACTGGGCCGAGAACCGAACCGATGCAACGGTCATGGTGCTTGCTGCTGACCTTTTCAAACCCTGAAGCAACGACCGGATGCAGGCCGGCTCAGGGGAGTTGGTCGAGCAAGCCGAGCACTTTAGTGGCCGGCTCGCTTTGAGGGTAATTGGTTACCAGTTCTTCCCAGGCGCTGCGCGCGCCAGCGATGTCACCGAGCTCGAGATAGGCCTTGCCGATCAGGAACATCGTATCCGGCGCCTTTTCGTTGCCCGGATAGTCGATGAGGAGATATTCGCCGGTCTCGATCGCGGTAGTGTAGTTGCCCTGGCGTAACAACGCCTCGGCGAGCCAGTAACGCGCGTTCGGCGCCAGCGTGTCCTCGCCAAACAGTTGCAGGAATGCCTGCAGGTCGAGCACGGCTCCCTCGTAATTGCCGGCCCGGTATTTTTCAAGAGCAGCCTCGTAGCCCGTCTCGGCGCTGTTGACCGTCGCCGGCGTCTGCGCCAGAGACATCACGAGTTCGCGCATAGCCGTAATGGCTTCCTCGAGCTGCTGGATGCGGTTCTCCAGATCAGCAATTCTGGATTTGTCTTCGCTGGTATCGACTTCCGGCTTTGCTTCAAGATTTGCGATACGTGTGTCGAAATCAACAGCGATCTTCTGCTGGCCATCCTGGTCACGATTGACCTTCTCAGTCAACTCTTCAACCTGACCTCGCAAGCCCGAAATTTCCGACGACAACGCTTCGTTCTGATTGAGCAACTGGAGCAATTGATACGCCGAGGTATCCATCGGCGAGACGACTTCGTCGTCCGCCACGCACCATGGAGCGACCAGTGCCAACAGCAAGGTGGCGGTTCCAAGGACAAGGCGTCGATCCGGAATTAACGGGTTCATTTGCCTGAACTCATGTCCAGCTGATGATCAATGATGTTAGAGGCCGATTGACCGGTATTTCAGGTTTGCCAAAAATGTCTGGCTACCCGGTCAATACTTCAACATCGGGTAAGCAATGTCAGAGCGTCGATTTTTCGCCCAGGCCTCTTCGTTCATGCCATACGCAACGGGCCGCTCGGCGCCATAACTGACCGCCTCGATCTGGCGCGGTGGCACGCCCAGTGTGAGCAGGGCGCGCTGAACAGCATCGGCTCGGCGTTGGCCAAGTGCAATGTTGTATTCAGGGCTGCCGCGGTCGTCGCAGTTGCCCTCAACGAAGACCTTCACGGTCGGGTTGACGATCAGGAAACGGGCGTGCGCAGCCAGGATCGGCGCGTATTTCGGCTCGATGTTGTATTTATCGAAACCGAAATAGATCGATTGCTCGAGCAGCAACGGGTCAGCTTCGCGCAGTTGTTCCTCCGTCACCATCCCTACGAGGCTGGGATCGTCGCCATCTTCCAGGCGTTGCTGGCGCAGTGCTTCGCGTTGGCGAGCCTCCTCTATTCTGCGAGCCTCTTCCTGTCTGCGCTGCTCTTCCATGCGTGCTTCCTCGGCCAGACGTGCTTCTTCGCGCGCACGCGCCTCTTCGGCTTTGCGCATTTGCTCCTGACGCTCTGCCTCCTGGCGGGCTGCCTCCTGGCGGGCTGCTTCCTGGCGGGCTGCTTCTTCCTGCTGCTGGCGCAATTCTTCCTGTTTGCGCATTTCCTCCTGGCGGGCTGCTTCCTGGGCTGCGATTTCGGCCTCGCTCAACCCGCCCTTGTTACTGCTCATTCCGGAACAAGCCGTCAGAACAACAACCAGGCTCAAAATCAAAAGACGTTTCATTGTAATACCTCCAATCGGTGCGATTCATATGGGCCCCAGGCAACTCCACGGATATCGTGCGCGTTTGTTGCAATTCCCCATCGTGTGCTGCCATCGAGGGAAACTGCGCCCAGTGCTCCACGACCCTTGATTTCAGTCGCGAAGAGTATTGCCTTTCCATTTGGGGCGAATGCCGGCGACCGGTCGTCCTGACCGGATGTCAAATACCTCACTTCGCCATCGATCGTGTTCTTTGCGGCGATGGTGAAGCGCCCGTTCTCCATCCTTACGTAAGCAAACCACGCTCCATCTGCAGCGTACTTCGGAGATGTGTTGTAGCGCCCGTCAAAAGTCATGCGTTCAGCCCGCCCGAGGCCGTCGACTGCAATCCGGTAGATCTGCGGGCTGCCGCCGCGATCTGACGTAAACAGGATATGACGACCATCCGGAGAGAAACTGGGTTCGGTGTCACGTGAGCGGCTATCGCTGAGCCGTCTCGGATTCTTGCCATTCGCGTCGATAAGATAGATCTGTGAACCGCCGTCCTTGGAGAGAGTGACGGCGAGTGTCTTGCCGTCCGGCGACCATGCGGGAGCCGAATTGGTGCCACGAAATTTTGAAACGACTTTGCGTTTTCCGGTCTCAATGTTGTGGACGTAGATGCGTGGCCTTTGCCGCTCGAACGATACATATGCCAGTCGTGAACCGTCCGGAGACCATTGAGGCGACATGATCGGGGAGTCGGTATCGTACACGAGTTGACGATTATAGCCGTCAGCATCCGATATAAAAATCCTGGAACTGTGGCCTTCTCGTGCTACATAGCAAATGCGTGTGGCATATGCACCAGGGTAACCCGTCAGTTCCAGATGCACGGCGTCGGCGATGCGGTGTGAGAGCAGACGCACGTTGGACACCGGCTCTGTCACGGTCGCTTCGATAATTCGCATTTGCCTGGCGATGTCAACGAGGGCGAAGCTCGCCTGATACTGGTCCCCGTTTTTCCTGACCTTGCCCACGACGACCATGTCCGTGCCGGTCGAGGCAAAGTATTCATGATCGACCTGGTCATCGAAACCGGCGCCCAGCCCGGACGCCTCGACCACGCGCAACGCGCTGCTGCGGGTCAGATCGGCAGAGACAATCTGCGCGATGCGCTGTTCTTCGCGAGTCTCCTCGTCACCGTGAAAAGAAAGCACAGCGATCGAAATGCGGCTTCCTTCGCCACCAACGATTTCGACACTAACCTGCGCCTGTAACGATGCCGGAGCCATAGCAAGGGCAAAGGCGAGCAGGCAGGAGACGAAAGGATTACGAATTGCGAGTGTCATGAGTCTCACTCTTTCGGGCGAAAATTTAAAAGAAGATTCTTGAAATTGGCCTGGAACAATGCGGGATCTTCCGGAACAGGCAGCGGTTGCGCCGCGAGGATGGCGCGCTCCACCGCTGCGTCATAAGCCGGTACACCGCTCGATCGCAATAGCTGGACCTGGGTAACGGTGCCGCCGGGCAACAACGACACCGTGTACACCGCCTCCGGATTTCCCTGCATATCCGGCGGCAGGATTACACGCTGGCGAATCCTCGCGCTGATGCGGGCTCGATAGTCTTCCGTGAGAGCGTGCGCTGCGGCGTCGCTGTCCTGTTGCGCTTGTGGTTCATTGCGCGGTTGCGTGCTCGGGGCAGGGATTTCGTCGAGCTGTTGAGCCAGGCGTTGCTCGCGTTCTTGCTGACGCTGCCGGGCCTGTTCAATACGTGCTTCGCGCTCTTTTTCCAGGCTGTTGTCAACTCGGGCGTCGTCCTGTTCGCGTAACGTCTGCGCCAGTGCCAGAGCGCGCTGTCGCTTCATCTCTTCAACGTCGATTTCAGGCTGCGGCGTCACCTGCTCTTCGACCGGCACGGGTGCAGGTGCAGGTGCAGGCTCCGCGCTCATCGTCTCCATCGGGTCAGGTGGTGGTTGATCGATCTGTTCGCGTACCGGCGCGGCAAGATCTGCTTGCGGCGCCATTGGTGCTGCTGCAGGAGGCGGCACTTCGAGCTGCGGGGCTGGCGGTGGTGCGGTCTCGGCCGGGGCTGCGACAGGTTTCGGCGCGGCCTCGGTTACCGGTTGTGGCTGGGGTTTGTGTGTGGATTTCGGTTTGCGCTGCTTTTTTGTAACCTTGACTTTTGTTGCCGGCATCGATTCCCAGAGCTTGACCGAAGTAACAGGCTGGATGCTCTTGTGCCAACTCATGTTGAGTACCAGCATTGCCGCGAAGCCGATATGCACAACCACGGCGAGTATGCCGGCCGTGACCGGACCTGGTTCAGGTGCGTCTGCGATCCAACGGTTGATTTCTATCGGCAGTGTATTCATCAAGCTTGCAGTGTTCTGGTTCATCCGCTCATGTACTCAGGAGCTGGGCAGCGCGAGCAGGCCGACGTTTTCAACACGGTTCTTGATCAGCAAGTCCATCGTCTTCAGGACCAGGTCGTATTTGATTTCCTTGTCCGCGGTGATGATGACCGCTTGTTGGGGTTTATCTTTCTGTTTCGACCGGATAACTTCGGCCAACTCTTTCCGGCTGACAGGACGTGCGTGGCCGGAAATATCGTGATCGATCACGGAAATCGAGCCATTGGCCGCGATTTGCACTTCGATCGGCTCCGCCGGTGGATTGTTTACCTCTCCGACCGATGGCAAATTGACCACGCCGGGCGTAATCATCGGCGCGGTCACCATGAAAATCACTAGCAGCACCAGCATCACGTCAATGTAGGGAACGACGTTGATCTGGCTCACCAGTCGTGGTTTGCGGCGGATCGCCATTCAAACCTCTGCGCCGGAGCCGGATTCACTCTGTAGCGTATTTGACAGTTCTTCCATGAAGCTTTCGAAGCGTGTCGACAAACGCTCCAGGTTCCGTACGAAGTGATTGAAGCTGATGACGGCCGGGATCGCGGCGAACAACCCCATAGCGGTTGCGACCAGTGCTTCGGCAATTCCCGGAGCGACGCTGGCCAGCGTGGTCTGGCCAACATTTGCCAGACCGCGGAACGAATTCATAATGCCCCATACCGTCCCGAACAGGCCGATGTAGGGGCTAACCGAACCAACAGTTGCCAGATATGAAAGGCTGGATTCGAGGTTGTCCATCTCGCGTTGATAGGTCGCGCGCATTGCCCGCCGCATCCCCTCGAGTTGCCCGGCGTTCAGGGGCAAATCGGTGCGCTTGCGTAGCTTTGTGAATTCGCGAAAGCCCGAAACAAATATTCGCCTCAGGCTCGAACTGCCGTCCTGAGTGCTCACGGACTCCTGATAGAGTGCAGGCAGATCGGAGCTGGTAAGGAAACCTGCTTCGAATCTGTTGGCCTCTTCCAGCGTTTCGCGAATCGAGAAGATCTTGCGGAATATGTACCACCAGGACACCAAAGACATGCCAAGCAGCACTGCCATGACGCACTGGACCAAAAAGCTGGCGTTGCTGATCAGTGCCAGGAAACTGAGGTTGTGACTGACTTCCATTTGTTATCTCGCTGGTTCCGATTCGGGAGTTTCAGGTGCGCATTGGCTTGTTGCGGTGACTAGCCTGTGATGCCAAGCGATATTCCCGACAGGTAAGAGCAAAGTCCATGCTAATCACACCCGGTTTCAGGAATTCATCGTCGGGAGTGCCCAAGCCACCGACATTGCAGGTTTCCTGCCCGACCCGGGCAAACATCGGCGCGATTATCTGCAGGCGCCGGTACCATTCGGTTAGGTGCCATAAAAGAACTGAAAATTCAGTTAATTAAACAATTCTTTCTGTGCTGGCTCTGGCTTCGCAGTGCGGTGAACAGAGCTTTGCTGGCGCTGGCTGTCGGCGAGATGGGCAACGCTGCTCGCGGGCAAGCGACCTTTGGGGCCGCTGCGCGACGACAATTGGCACCCGCGAGCCTGTGCATGGGGGAGGAATTGCGGGTGCGAAGCCGCCCGGAATCGGGGCGGCAATCGGGCCATTTGATTATGAGTGCCGGATCCCGCGGCAAGCAGGAAGCGGGTACAGCGAATTTGTTACCGTTGCGCTACCAGCCAGACGCGATTACCCCGTCGTTCCTGATCCCGATCGCTCGCCCGGACCGATTGTGCGCGCGGCGACGTTGGTCTGGTCGGGTTGCTTGTTGGCGAACAAGGCGTTGCACAGTTTTTCGAAGTTCAGGCTCGGGCATTGCCAGTCGCCCTGGCCGGCGTCGCAGCCGATCGCGGTGGCTGCCTCGAGGAGCGGGTCAGATTCGATGTCAGCCGCAATTACTTCAATGTTCAGGCTGCGCGCCATCTGAACGTTTGCCGCCAGCACTGAGTGGCAATGTTCGTTTTCCATCGCTTCGCCAAGCAGCCCCGGCGCCAGCTTGATCGTGTGCACTGGAATATCCATCATGTAAGTGAGCACCGAAGCGCCGATACCGAATTCATCGACACAGATTCTGAATCCCATTTCCGAGATTTCCAGCAGTGCGGCAATCTGTTCCTCCGAAAGCGGCATGTCCGTTTCGTGAATTGCGAACTGCACATGGGTTGGGTCGATCTTGGAGTCGAGCAGCAGTCCCTGCAGTTGTCTGATCAGCGATTCGGGCCGGGTCAGTTGCGGGGGCGAAAGACTGTGCACAACACGCAGCGGCCAGTGCCCCATCGCTTTCCATTTGCGGATGGCTTCGAAAGTCAGCCACATCGCTGTTTCGCCCAAAGGCGCGGCCATCCCGGTTTCTTCCGCCAACTGCATGAAATCGCGCAGTTCGATCGTCCCGAGCTTGGGGTGCTGCCAACGCAGAAAGCTCTCGACTCCGAACAGGCTGCCGGATTGCAGATCGAAAAAAGGCTGGAAATGGACAGCGAATTCATCCTTGAAGATGGCGGAGCGCAGATCGCTTTCCAGCGTCAAGCGTTCCTTTGCGCGCTCGCCCATTTCCTCGGAGAAGAAGGCAATACCGCCGTGAATGGTCTTCTTTGCGTCATGCATCGCCAGATCGGCGTTGCGCAACAGTGCAGCCGGGTCAGCAGCATCGGTGGGGAATATGCTGACACCGATATCGGGCCGTGGTGCAAAGCTGTGCTCACCGATGTAAATGGGTGCACTCAGAAAAGATTGAATCCTTACTGCCAGTTTGCTGACGACATCGGGATCGTTGAGGCTCTGGATCATGACTGCGAACTCATCACCCGCCAGGCGTGTCATGGTGTCTTGCTTTCGACTGATTCTCGAGATGCGTGTGATCATCTCGCGCAGATACTCGTCTCCGGCATCACGTCCCAGTGTGTCTATGATTTTCCGGTGCTGTCCGGCATCGATCGTCAGCACCGCGACGAACCGGCCCTCAGCCTGTGCGCTCTCAACCGCGGACTGAACCGATTCCACGAAGCGGTCCTTGTCGGCAATTTCCCTCAGCGGATCGCGGCGTTCACTGTCGCCCGAACGCGCACCTGCTTTTGTTGCCTCGCTGGCGTTGCGAAATGAGGCGATCAGGCACGGACCCGTTTCTTCGGAATCGAGCCGCTTTAGACTGATGTCGAGCGCGATTTCGGCGCCGTTCTTTGTCAGCGCCCGCAGTCGTTGAACCTGGGCGTTCGATGCCGGGTCCGCCTGATGATCCTGTCTCTGAAACACACGCTCTCTCCACTCTGCGTATTCCGCCCGATGCGCTTGCGGTGTAAGGTCTTCCGCTTTTTTCGAAAGCAGTTCTTCCAGGGAGTAACCGAGCAGTTTCTGCAACAGAGAGTTTGCCGCAATGATTTCGCCATTCGCGGAAATCATCATGACCGCATCTGGAAGGGATTCGATATGTTGTTTCATGTGTAGCTCCGGCGCGATCAGTGTTGGATAAGCGTGGAAAATTTCCTGGAGCAAGAGCTAAGCAGAAAATATGCCGCGCGTGGTTCAAGGATGAGGGCAGCGGAGTCGGGGCTTGCTGGTCATATTGGATGTGAAATAGCCGGATGGCCGGCCGGGCGCTGCCGTTACCTGTCCCTGGAACTGACACGGGCAGGCAGGTGGTGATCGGCGATATGACAAACAACCGCTGCGTGATATCGCCACGGGCTTTTTCAGGCGCGAGATCTGACCAATAGCAATTCAGCGCAATTGCTCGGGAATCGCGGAAATCTGCGCGGTCTTCGGCGGTGTCCGGATCGGTAACGCCAGCGTCGATGCCTGTTATCTGAGCAAATGTCCCGGCAGGGTCCCGGTGTGCTCGTCATTGCAGACGATTTCGGTTCCTGCAACGAAGGTATGCAGATAACCGTTGGCTCGTTGTATCAGGCGCTTGCCGCCGGCAGGCAGGTCATAGACGACTTCGGCTTCGCGCAAACCCAGTTGCTCAAAGTCGATGACATTGATGTCTGCCCGATACCCTGGTGCAAGCAAGCCGCGGTCGCGCAGTCCGTATCCCATGGCACTGTCGAGCGTGTGTTTCTTTACCAGAAATTCCAGTGGCAGACGCTCTCCGCGCTTTCGGTCCCGGGCCCAGTGCGAGAGCAGATAGGTCGGCGCACCTTCATCACACACGGTGCAGACGTGTGCGCCACCATCACCCAGTCCCATGATGGTCGCATCATCGAGCAGCATCTCGCGGATGACTTCGAGATTGCCAGCGGTATAGTTCTCGAAGGTATGGGCTAGCAGCCGCTTGCCGTTGTTGGACATCATTGCATCGAGCGCGACTTCCCAGACGTCGCGTCCGGTTGCGGTGGCAATTGAGCTGATGCTGCGCTCATCCGGTGGTTCGTAGTCGAACCGTTCGTCAACGATGTAGGTTCTGGGCAGCCAACCCTGCACCCTGCGCGTGTGTTCGTCATCGGGCCGTTGCTTTACTAGTTGATGGCGCAGGTCGGAATCGTGCTGCAGCCGCTCGAAGCGCTGGCGCGGCGTCAGGTCTGCCATCGCTGTCCAGGCCGGGTGGGTGGAGAATGGATTGATAGTGGTTTCCAGGCCCATCATGATCACGATCGGGCGACAGCCAATCTGCGCGTTCACGCTCAATCCGGCCGCGCGAGCCTCATGTAGCTGCCGCCGCGTCTCGCGCCACAAATCCGGTGCATTGTTTACCTGCAGCAACAGTATCGAAAGCGGACGGGTGGACAGCTCCGCAGCCATGCGCAGGATCTCGAATTCGCCAGGACCGAAATCCGAATTCACTTCCAGCACACCGCGACCGGCGCGTTTCATGGCCAGCGCCATTCCCTTCAGTTCGGCTTCACCGGCGGACAGGCTCGGGGTGTTGCGGCCATCCCTGGTCAGATGCTTGGTCGTTCGTGATGTCGTGAATCCCAGTGCGCCCGCTTTCAATGCTTCCTCGAGAAGAGCGCTCATCCTGTCGATTTCATCGTCACTCGGAATGCTCGTGTGATCGGCTCCGCGCTCGCCCATGACATAGAAACGCAAAGGCGCATGCGGGACTTGCGCGCCAATATCCATCACTTTGGGGGCGGCGTCGAGCACATCCAGAAACTGCGGAAACGACTCCCAGTTGAAATTGACGCCTTCGGCGAGCACGCTGCCGGGAATGTCTTCCACACCTTCCATCAGATTGATCAGGAAAGGCGACTGTTGCGGTTTTACCGGCGCAAAGCCGACACCACAGTTGCCGAAAATTGCGGTGGTGACACCGTGAAACGACGACGGGGTAAGGAATGGGTCCCACGTGGCCTGGCCGTCGTAATGCGTGTGAACGTCGACGAAGCCTGGCGTTACCAGAGCCCCATCGGCATTGACGATACGGCGCGCAGGCCCGAGATTGCGTCCGACTGCGCACACCATGCCGTCATCGCAAGCGATATCGGTTATTTGCGCCGGCGCGCCACTACCATCTACGACCTTGCCACCCTTGATAATCAGATCGTGCATATTAAAGTACCCGTGTAAGCTTGCCCGGCAGTCGAATGTCGGGCACAGAGTGATCGTGTAATTGAACTAGTGCAGGCGCGGTTTCTTCAGAAAGTCGTTGCGGTCCGCCGATTTGACCTCGAACCGCAACACATCGCCTTCACGTGCGATGGTCAGGGGGATTGTCGTGCCGGCCGGCCCCAACTCCCATGCAGTCCGAAACAACTGGGCGAGCGAGCTGATGCGTTTGCCCGCCACCTCCAGAACCATATCTCCTTGCCGGATGCCGGCTTTGGCGGCTGGTCCATTATCGGCGACACCGCCCACGATCAGGTTCTTGCCCGATTCAGTGGTGTACATGCCGAGCCACGGCCGCGGCCGGGTGCCGGAACGCCCGGTCTCGAGCATGTTTTCCAGAATCGGCTGGAGCAGATCAATAGGCACGACCATGTTTCCCTGTACCGTTTGCCCGTCAATAGCTTCCTGTACCAGAAGTGAGCCGATGCCAAGCAGTCGGCCATCATCGCCGACCAGCGCGGCGCCTCCCCATTGGGGATGTGCCGGAGCGATGAACAATGCTTCGTCCAGAACGTACTCCCAGTAACCAGCGAATTCGCGTTTGTCGACGAGTTTCGCTTTCAGCGCATGCTGGCGCCCGCCGTGGCCCACGAACAATACGCTGTCGCCGGATTGGCAACCTGCCGTGGTCCCACATTCGAGCATGGGCGCATCAAGTTTTCCGAGAGGCTGGATCAGCCCGAACCCCGTCGCCTGATCATATGCGAGCGGGTAACCGGGCACGACATTGCCGTCGTTGGTGGTAAGCCAGATCGTTTCTGCCTCTGTTATGAGGTAACCAATGGTCAACACGATGCCGCTGTCACGAATCACGACACCATTGCCCACGCGCTCGGTACCAAGAATAGGCGCGGTGAAAGCGTCATCCGGTATGTCCGTTTTCACGCTCACCACCGAGTTCAATACCGAGTCCAGGTCAAACCGGACATCGTCACTATCAGGTTGCAGGTCTTCCGGAAACGACCACTCTTCAACGTCGGACATTACGGGTCCAGAAAGCGGGTTTGATTTTCAGATTGCGCCGGTTGCATCGCTGCAATTGCAATCCGGCGAGGGAAGATAAAATTCTACGCCATTGTGCCGGCACAGTCTGCACCGGTCCAAAGTTGAACTGGCTTGAAATTGAACCGGTTCGATAATGGCAATAGACGTGTGTTGTTATTAGCGCCTTGCGCGAGAGGCGACGCGTGTACGCGAACTTTCGCGGTGGTGCGAAGCAATGAGGTCGGCAAGAAGATCGAAGTCCGTTGTCAACGGGCTGCTGCGGCGCATGACCAGCGATATGGTGCGCGAGGGGACGCGGTGAGAAAACGGGCGTGCCGTTAACTGGCTTCCAGTGAGCGCGCCTGCCTTGATGACCATTTCCGGCAGCAGCGTCACGCCCATGCCGTTGTGTACCATCTGCAGTAATGTGAACAGGCTGGTTGCTTCCAGTTCGCTGTGATGGGCGGCCATACGCCGGGTGCCGCAGGCCTGAATGGTATGGTCTCGAAGGCAGTGGCCTTCCTCGAGCAGCAGTACACGCGCCGGGTCGATATCCCGGACCGCAATTTCCTTGTCGCGGGCGAGTTTGTCGTCCTGGCGTGCGACGAACCAGAATTCGTCCTTGAACAATTCGCGAACGACCAGGTCCCCCGTTTCGTAGGGCAGCGCGATCAGCGCAAAGTCAAGTTCACCCGATTCCACCCGTTCCAGTAACCGCTCGGTCAGGTCTTCGCGCAAATACAGTTGCAGATGCGGATACTTTTCCCTTAGTGCCGGCAACACCATCGGAAGCAGAAACGGTGCAATCGTCGGGATGACCCCCAGCCGCAACAGACCGCTCAGCGGGTCCTGCGCGCCGCGCGCGATGCGAACCAGGTCTTCGGCCTGGGCGAGCATCTTGCGCGCGCGGTCCACGACTTCATAACCAAGCGGTGTAAAGCGCACGTTACGCTTGTCGCGTTCCACCAGGACTGCGCCGAGCACATTCTCGAGTTCCTTGATTCCGGCCGACAGTGTGGACTGGGTAACAAAAAGGCTTTCGGCGGCACGCCTGAAGTTCAGCGTTTCCGAGAGCGTAATCAGATAACGTAGCTGGCGTAATGATGGCAGGGCGTTACTCATGGCACACGTCGACGCGATGAATGCGCCATTCTATCGGCCAGCGGCAATGACCGAAAAGCGGATTGTTGGCACCCTGGTTGTTCACGCCACGGCGCTGCGCGCTCCGGATAAATTGATCGCATAACAAATGGTGATCGGAACATATCCATGGGCGCCCTTGGGACAGAGGCGCCTGCCAAATGGGCCGCGCAGAAATTGGAAGGGCCCACGAAGATCCATCTTCGTGGGCCCCCTCCCTGCCGCTCTTGAAGGCGGCTGCTCTCCTCCCCCATTTACGGGCAACTGTAAATTCGGGAGAGGAAGCTTAAGCCGGTTTTGCTTTCGAGTCCAGTGCAACGCTGCGGTCAGTATTGAATTGACGCTCTGCAAACCGGATTCCCGCCCTGTTTTAAAAGCTGCTTAGGAAAGAGTCACTGCGCGCCTCCTTCCCGGAGGCGGTACATATATCGGTGTGCCGGCAGCGAGGCCGGATGCAATCCGGGTAACTTCATTGCCGGCCCGTTATGTTGCGCCGCACGATGTGCTGGATCAAGTTAATAAACGGCGAGATCAACCATTTCGTTGATGTCGGGCATGGCAGCGCAACTCCGGTTTGCGTAACCGGTACGGCAAAATGCAGCGGGTAACCTGCCCCCGCTGTTTGACATTTTTGCAGGCCTGTGATGTATTAAAGATATATCAGTGGGAGGACTATCACTAATGATGACCGAACGGCAGAAAGCCTATCGACAGGAATATCGTAGCCGGTTGTCCAATTGGTACAACGGACCCATTCATGTATTTGTCATCTACACGATCGGGCTGACCGCCTTGTGGATCTACGCGCAGCACCTTGACAACGTGCAGTGGTGGGAATGGCTTTCGGTGCCGGTGTTCTGGCTGGCCTGCAATGTGTTTGAGTGGTATTTGCATCTATATGTGATGCATCGGCCGCAGAAATCGAAAGCCTTGCGCGCTATCTATAACCGTCACACCTTGCAGCATCATCAGTTCTTTACCGACAAGGAAATGCGGTTTCGGGATCAGAAGGACTGGAGGGTAACGTTCTTCCCGCCTTACGCACTGGTCGTGTTCACGCTGATATCGATCCCCGGCGCGGCATTTTTCTATTTCGTTGTCAGTCGGAACGTGGGCTGGTTGTTCATCTCCACTACCACTGGCATTTACCTGATCTACGAATTCATGCATTTCTGTTGCCATGTC
>JASFUE010000006.1:0-25026 GCA_050050435.1 Burkholderiales bacterium
CAGCGGAACACGATTAACTGCCTGAATGTAGTTATCGAGGCTGGCAACCGAAGGCAGCGGCAATGTGGCTAGCGCAGTTGACATACTATGGAACCTCCTTATGGAAAGCTGATGTTAGCACTCATAATCTCAGAGTGCCAGAGGGCCAAAAAAGTTCCCTCAGAATCCAGAAGCCCTTTATCTAGGCTCCATTTGCCATAAGTGACGACTTACAGACAACCAGGCGCCAAGCCAACCCAGAAGGGCCGCGAGGGCCAGCAAGACGCCGATTTGCTGGCCGGACATGTGGCCCAGCTGGGGACTCAGACCGAACAAGCTGCCAAACTGTTCCAGCTCGTGATTGAGCATTTGAACTGCGATCGTCACGATCAACCAGGCCGCCCCGCCGCCGAGCAATCCCTGGAGGCCGCCAAGGTAGAGAAATGGCCGCCGGATGAAGTGGTTGGTCGCGCCAATCAGTTTCGACACCTCGATTTCGTCACGTCGTGTAAGAATTTGTAAACGAATCGTATTAAAGGTCACCGCAACCAAGGCGATGGCCAGCAACACACCCAGCAGCGTCACCAGGACCCGGCCGAGCTTGAGCGCCGCGTCGAGCTTACGGGCCCATTCCGAATCGAGTTGCACATGTTCGACCGCGGGCCATTTCGACGCTTGCTGCTGCAGCGCTTCGAGCAACGCAGGGTCGGCAGACTTTCCCGCCACGATGAACGCATCAGGCAACGGGTTTTCATCGAGCTCCGAGAGTACGTCGGCCATTCCGGAGGCACGTTTGAGGTCGTTCAGCGCGGAAGCACGGTCGACAAACCGGAATTTGGCCACATCGGGGTGGTTTTTGAGGCGCTGTTCGACCTCTTTTACATCGGTGCTGGTGGCTTTTACTGTGAGAAAGATACTCAGTTGCGGCTCACTGGTCAGTTGCCGGGAAAAACGCGCAATGTTGTCCAGTCCAAGATAGAAGCCGCTGGGCAGCGCAAGCGCGATGCCGAACACAACCACATTGAGCAGGGCGGCAACGGGCTGCCGAAACAGTCTGCGAGTGCTGTCCCTGAATGCGTCGATATGTGCAAACAGCCAGGTCATGCGCGCAAAGCCCCATGGTCGAGCCGAACCGTTCGCGCGCCCAGGCCTTTGATCAGTGCCAGATCGTGAGTGGCGATTACGACCGTCACGCCGACCTGGTTGAAGGCCTTGAACATGGTGATGATTTCGGCTGCGTAGGCCGCATCGAGATTTCCCGTAGGCTCGTCAGCGAGCAGGATGGCAGGACGATTGACAACCGCGCGTGCGATGCAAAGGCGTTGTTGCTCGCCCCCTGACAGTGCAATCGGGCGTGCTTTCTCCCGGTCCAGCAGGCCAACCTTGTCGAGCGCGGCACGTACCCGCTTGCGGATTTCGCGCCGGGGAAACCCCGAGATGATCAGCGGTAATGCGGCATTGTCATAGACGCTACGGTCAAACAGCAGCTTATGGTCCTGAAAAATAAAACCAAAATTGCGCCTTAGAAAAGGCAGGGTGGCCCGGCCCATGGATGTAATGTTTTTGCCATTGATTACCACACTGCCGCTGGTGGGGCGTTCAATGCCGCCGATCAGCTTCAAAAGCGTGCTTTTGCCCGCGCCGGAATGCCCGGTGACGAACAGCATCTCCCCGGGTTCGACCCGGGCCGACACGTTTCTGAGTGCTTCGTACCCACCCGGATAGCGTTTGGAGACGTGACTGACCGTAATCATCGATTTCGCAAAGCTCCGTAACTACAACCAGCGTGGCACGGCGCCCAGCGGCGCCTTGACCTACGCGAACAGCCCTTCGACAAACGCTTCGGCATCGAATGGTCTCAGGTCCTCAATTGCTTCGCCGGTGCCCACGTAGCGTACCGGGATGTTCTTGTATCGGGCGATGCCGGCGATTGCGCCGCCCTTTGCGGTGCCGTCGAGCTTGGTCAGTATCAGGCCCGTCACGCCGAGCGCCTCGTCGAACGCCTTGACCTGGGTTACCGCGTTCTGACCAGTGTTGGCATCGAGAACCAGCAAGACTTCGTGCGGTGCATCGGGAATTGCCTTGGAGATGACCCGTTTGACTTTCTTGAGTTCTTCCATGAGGTGAAGCTGGGTGGGTAGGCGCCCGGCGGTGTCGGCAAGCACCACGTGGACATTTTTCGAGATTGCCGACTGGATCGCGTCGAAAATCACCGCAGCGGCATCGCCGCCTTCCTGTGCCACCACGCTGACCTGGTTGCGATGACCCCAGACTTTCAGTTGCTGCTCTGCGGCTGCCCGGAAAGTGTCACCGGCGGCGAGCACGACAGATAAGCCCGAATCAAGCAGTTGTTTGGTCAGCTTTCCTATGCTGGTTGTTTTGCCGGCTCCGTTTACGCCTGCGAGCAATATTACGAATGGTTTGGCCCTGCTCACATCCAGAGGTTGCTCGAGGGGCGCAAGCATTTGCAGCAGTTCTTGCTTGAGGGCATCGCGGACCCCTGCGGCATCGTCAATACGCTCTCGCCTGACCCGTTCGCGCGTAGCGCCGACGAGGTGTTGCGTGGCATCGACACCGACATCACAGGAAAGAAGAATGGTCTCGAGTTCGTCGTACAGTTCCTCATCGATAGCCCTTCCCGGCACCAGCAGCGCCGTGAGCTGTTTCCCAAGACGGGCACGCGTGGCGGCGAGACTTTGTCTGATGCGCGCGCCGAGCGAGGGCTTGGACGGAGGATTGTTATCGGTGTCGGTACCTGGCGTATCCAAATCTGAAACCTTGTCACTTTTCGGGAAACTAAACATACTCATCACATGTCACATCGCTGCTATTCGGCAACCCCACTGCCGTGTCCCAACGGCAGCGATGCCAACAACAAAATTCGCAACTGCATGCAACCCATGATTCTATTCTGTTTGAGTTCCCTTCGTGTGCGCAACGCCCGATCAGGCAGGTCTGCGTTCGCACGGTCATTGTTAACGGATGCTGGTGGCGTTCGCCATGTCGCCCTGAGGCGACATCGCTGGCTGGCACTGCTGTGCTTTTCCTTTCTCAGTCTCACGCTGCACGCCGCACAACCGGATACAGCAGCGGTCCACAGCAAGACGCTGGACAATGGACTGGAAGTCTTTGTCAAGGTCGACCGGCGCGCACCAGTAGCAGTCGCGATGCTCTGGTATCGCGTGGGCGCGATGGACGAAACCAGTGGTACGACCGGCGTCGCTCACGTGCTCGAGCACATGATGTTCCAGGGCACTCAGGATGTGGGGCCGGGCGAGTTTGCAAAGAAGATTGCCGAAGTGGGCGGGCAGTCCAATGCGTTCACGTCTTCCGATTACACCGGTTACTACCAACAGCTACGCAATTCGGACCTTGAACTGGCGATCCGGCTCGAAGCAGACCGTATGGCCAATCTGCAACTGGACGAAGACGAATTCCGCAAGGAGTTGCGCGTTGTCATGGAGGAACGCCGCCAGCGTGTCGATGACAACCCGCGCGCCTTGACGTTTGAACGGCTGAACGCAGCGATGTACCTGGCGCACCCGTACCATCACCCCGTGATTGGCTGGATGAATGACCTGGAAAGCCTGCAGCTAGGCGACGCACGCGCCTGGTATGAGAACTGGTACGTGCCGAACAATGCCGCACTCGTGGTCGCGGGTGACGTTAATCCGCAGGAGGTCTTTGTCCTTGCCGAGAAATATTATGGCCCGATCAAGGCCAGGCCGCTGCCGGTGCGCAAGCCGCAAGAAGAGCCGGTGCAGAAGGGCATCCGGCGCATCGTTGTCAACGCCCCGGCGCACATTCCCGAAGTGACGATGGCCTACCATGTTCCCCGTGTGAAGGACGTTGAAGCCGACCAGGATCCGTACGCGCTTTCCATCCTCGCTGGCGTCCTCGATGGGTATTCCGCGGCTCGCCTCGAACGGGAACTGGTCAAGTCAAAGCGCGTAGCTGTTTCGGTCAGCAGCGATTACAACGGGCTCAGGCGCGGACCCGGCGCCTTCTATGTCAGTTTTTCACCTGCCCAGGGCAAGACAGTAGAGGATGTTGAACGCGCCTGGCGCGATCAGTTGGCGCTGCTGATTGACAAGGGTGTGACGGAAGATGAGTTGCGCACGGTCAAGGCCCAGGTGATTGCGGCGCAGGTCTATAGCGAGGATTCGATCTACGGCCAGGCTTCGCGTATTGGCCGAATGCGCTCGCTTGGACTGCCTCCCGACGCGGCGATACGGATTACGCAGAAACTGCGCGAAGTCACCGCGGAGCAGGTCAGAGAGGTGGCCAGAAAATATCTGGTTGACGACCGGCTTACGGTTGCGGTGCTCGAGCCGATTGCACAGCCAGATAAGGCGAGGGCGAATGAACCCGTACAGGCGGTCGTGAAATGAGTTGCCCGAACACGATCTCGCGTATGGGTAACGGATTGGTTGCGGCGGCACTGTTTACCTGCGTTGTAATGGGTTTGTTGATCGCAGTGCCGGGCACGGCCCGCGCCGGACACAATATCGAGAGCTGGACGACTGACGCCGGCGCGCGGGTTTTGTTTCTGGAAACGGACAATTTGCCGATGCTTGACGTGTCCGTTGAGTTCCCCGCTGGTTCTGCCCGCGACCCGGCGGGCAAGCAGGGGCTTGCTGCGATGACGTTGTCATTGCTTAACAAGGGTACGCGGTCTCTGGACGAGAACAGCATCTCCGAGCAACTGGCGGGTGTCGGGGCGCAACTTTCCAGCAACTTTGATCTGGACCGTAGCGGGCTTTCGCTACGCACGTTGTCCGATGCCGATATACGGAATACGGCACTGGGTGTATTTCGCGAAATTCTTGCCTCCCCGAGTTTCCCGCAATCCGTGTTCGATCGTGAAAAGGCCCGCACCATTGACTTTATCGAGGAGCGCGAGACACGCCCGAACTTCATCGCGGCGCGCGCCTTTCGCAAACAGCTTTATGAAGATCACCCTTATGCGGAACTCGGCAGTGGTGATCGGCAAACGGTTGCGGCGCTGACTCGCGATGACCTCGTCGCTTTTCACCGCCGATACTTTGTCGCCGACGAGGCAGTCGTCACCATTGTCGGGGACGTTTCAAAAGAGGAGGCACGACGTATTGCTGCTAACCTGACGGCCGACCTGCCGCGAGGCGCTGAACCGATAGTCGCAACGCCCGAGGTTGCCGATCTGACTGAAAGCGCGGAGGTGGTGATTCCTCATCCTGCCAGTCAGGCACATGTCCGGATCGGTACGATGGGTGTGCGGCGTGGTGATCCCGATTACTTCCCTTTGTGGATTGGCGTTCAGATTCTCGGTGGTTCCGGCATGACGTCCTTGCTCAACGACGAGTTGCGTGAGAAACGGGGGCTGACCTACAGCGCCTATAGCTATCTGTCGCCATATTCGCGCCGAGGCCCGTTTGTGATTGCGTTGCAAACGCGCAAGGACCAGGCTTGGGAAGCGCTCGAAGTGGCGCGCACGACATTTGAAAAATTTGTCACCGAAGGCCCGACGGAAGCGCAACTGAAGGCAGCGAAGCAGTACGTCATCGGCAGCTTCGGCCTGAACATCGACAGCAATGCCGAACTGGCCGGCTACCTGGCGATGATCGGTTTCTACCGGTTGCCGCTCGATTACATGGACCGGTTCCCGGACGAGATTGAAAAGGTCAGTCTGGAGCAGGTGCGAGATGCACTGCGGCGGCGATTCAAGCCTGCAAAGACAGTAACAGTGATCGTCGGGCCGGCGGAAAAACCGTGACGTGCCCAAGCGTAACCAGGTAAGAATCATCGGCGGGCAATGGCGCCGCCGGCACTTGCAGTTTCCGCCCGCGGCGCAACTGCGCCCGACACCGGACCGGGTCCGTGAGACCGTTTTCAACTGGCTCGGCCAGAGCCTTGACAACCGGAACTGTCTGGACCTGTTCGCCGGAAGCGGTGCCCTGGGGTTTGAATCGGCATCGCGGGCTGCCCGCCACGTTGTCATGGTTGAGCGCGACCGCACCGTCTATTCGTCGCTGCTGGCCAATGCCCGGGCGTTGGGCGCGGATAACGTCGAGCTTCGTTGCGAGGATGCGTTCCGGTTTCTTGAATCCGATGAGAGGCTGTTCGATGTGGTATTTCTCGATCCGCCTTATCGGCAGGGAAGTCTGTCGCCGCTGCTTACGGCGCTGTACAAACACCTCGCTGACGGGGCCCTCGTTTACCTGGAAGCTGAAGATCTGCCGGAAATTCCACCCGGCTACGGTGTCGTGCGCCGCTCCCGGGCCGGGCAGGTCAATTATCTCCTGTTAGAATCGACAGATAATGGCAACGAGATTTAACAGAACCGTATATCCGGGCACCTTTGATCCGTTTACGCGCGGGCACGAGGACCTTGTGCGCCGCGCCGCGAGCTTATTTGAGGAAGTCATCGTTGCCGTGGCGGACAGCCGTGGCAAGCAGCCGCTTTTCTCGCTCGAACAGCGGGTTGCGATTGCCAAAGAAGTGCTGGCCGAATACGAAAATGTCACGGTCGAAGGTTTCAGCGGGCTGCTGATGAATTTCATCCAGCAGCGTCAGGCCAAGATAATTCTGCGCGGCTTGCGAGCGGTCTCGGATTTCGACTATGAATTCCAGATGGCCGGAATGAACCGGAATCTGTATCCGGACGTCGAGACAATGTTTCTGACGCCAGCCGAGCAATACATGTTTATTTCAGCCACGATGGTTCGCGAAATTGCCATGCTGGGCGGGGACGTTGCGCCGTTTGTGAATCCGGCCGTGCTTGTGCACATCAACGAGCGGCTGGCGAAGTAGGCGGGACGGCAACATGGCTTTGATGATCACGGACGAATGCATCAACTGTGATGTTTGCGAACCCGAATGTCCCAACGAGGCAATCTACCAGGGTAAAGAGATCTACGAGATCGATCCTGAAAAATGCACCGAATGCGTTGGCCACTACGACCAGCCGCAGTGCCAGGAAGTCTGCCCGGTTGACTGCATTCCGGTCAATCCGCAGCGGATCGAGACAAAAGAACAGTTGATGAAAAAGTATCTGGCTCTGACCGCTGCGAAGGACGCAACGACTGCGGACTGATTCCTAGGGTTGCCGATGCTCGATGCCGTAGTTCTGGTAGATGCGGGTGACTGTGCCGTCTGCCAGCAATTCTTCCAGCACTACGTTGATCTGCGACAGAAGTGCGGCGTCGGAGTTACGCAGGCCGACTGATACTTGCCAGGTCAAGCTTGGTACGCTGTCAAAGGCATAGGCAATACTGAGCCCTTTGCCGGGATTGCTGGCAATGTAGTAGCTGATCATGGTCGAGGATGTGGCGATGCCGTACAGCTCCCCCTTGAGCAGATCCTCGATCATGTCTGACTCGAATGCATACGGCGACGTGGTCTTTCCGGCCTTACCCAGTACGACACTGGCCATGGAGCTGATCATGACGCCGATCTTCTGCCCTTTTTCCAGTTCCGTGTAATCGGTCAACGGCTGCGCATCGCGCCCCAGGCCGATGGCCATACCGGAGCGATGATACGGGCGTGACAGCAACAGACGACCCTCGTACACGTCCGGATCATTGACTCTGTCTAACAACATGTCGCAGTTGACCACTTTGGCCCGGCGGCGCGGAACAATCCATTCGATGCCCAACTGCAGTCCGAGCCCCTCGGCGATGGCCCGGCCCAACTCGACCTGGATGCCTGGAGAATCCGGTTGATTGCTCGAATAAGGCAAGGCATCCGGATTTGCACACATTGAAATGGTATTGATCGCATTTACTTCCGCGAGCGTGCGTGCAAGGCCGGTTGTCGCGAAACCACAAAACAGAAAAGCGAAAATGGATATCCAGCATTGTCGGTGAGTCATGGGTTCTGCGGCTCCTGATCCGGTTTCAGGTTGCGAATGAACGCAACGATCTGGTCGATCTGTTCATCACTGAAGATACTGCCAAACGCAGCCATGCGGCCCGGTTTTCCTTTCTTGATACGGTTGTGCATGTATTCGTCGCTGCGCGTTGAATTCATCAGTTGCGGACCCTTGCCGGCGTGGCGCCCATAGTCCTCATGACAAAAGCCGCATATGTTGCGAAACGTGCTCTTCACGTCAAAAGGCTTTTGCTGGGCGCTGTCGTCCGCGCGTGCGCACACGGATGTCGTGAGCGCAATTGCGCCAAGGACGAGCAACAGTTTCAGTCGATGAGAAATAGATATTCCTTTCACGTTGTCCATCCTTCCTGGTGAGAGTTCGATAGTGGGGCGATCCCTCGGTTACGTCCTACAACGTTTCATCATGGTGCCTGGAGGACAAGAAAAAGGCGGGGAGACAAAACTCCCCGCCTTTTTTCCTACTGATTATTATGGCGGTATGAGTCAGCCTACTCCAGTGCGAACACTTTGATCACGCCGGAATCCTTCGGCATGCTCTTCCACGGCTCTCCCCAGAGATCGCCGTAACCGTCGCCGACGAGGCTACCCCAGCCGGTCATGACGGCAACATATTGCTTGCCACCAGCCATATAGGTGATGGTGCCGCCGTTGTGGCCTTGACCGTTGTTATGGCTCCACAGCTTCTTGCCGTTTGCCGCGTCGTATGCAACGAACATCCCGTCCGCTTCGGGCACGAACAGAACGTTACCGCCGGTGGTCAACAGCCCTGCGTGAGGTGGTGCGTCGTAACGGATTTCGAATTTCACCTTGCCGGTGATCGGGTCGCGCGCCCGGATGTGTCCCCAGGCTGGCTGGTCACCAGGACCGTGCATGGTGAAGTTGGCGCCGATATTGAGCTGCACGACAGGCTCGGTGATCGGTTCGGTCCTGACCACTTCAAGATCCATACACCACTCGAAGCCAACCTTGTAAAGCAAATTGGTTTTCGGGCTGTAGCTACCCGCGTTCCAGCTGAAGCCGCCCGCAATCGCCGGGCACAGGTTGGTGTGTTTGCCTTCGAACATGTCGCGACGACCGATCAGTTCGCCGGTCGGCGTGATGTCCTCGACGAAGTTGATGTTGTCGACACCCCTGTAGACGTTGACAGGATCACCGGAAGTGCGGTCGATCACATAGACGAAGCCATTCTTGCTGGGGTGTACGACGTACTTGTTGCCGCCGCTCTCGATCATCATCAGTTCACCGGAAGCGGGGTCAAAATCCCACGCGTCGTGTGGCAGAACCTGGAAGTAATCCTTCAGATTGCCGGTATCCGGATCGAGCATGATGATCGAAGACGTGTACAGGTTGTCACCCGGACGCGGTCCTTTGGTTTTCCAGTCCGGGCCGGCCCAGTCATAGAGCGGAGCCGGGTTGGCGGTACCCCACCAGACCGTGTCGGTTTCGGGATCGTAGCTGCCGGCCATCCAGCCGCCGCCGCCGCCGACCTTGTAGGAGTCTCCGCCCCATGTATCTCGGGCATCGGACGGCGTATTCTCGTTGCCGCCGGAAGTGAAGAATTCCCAAACCATTTCTCCGCTTCTCATGTCCACGCCAAAAATCGGGCCGCGATAAGGCCACTCACCACCCTGGGCGCCGATGATGACTTTGTCCTTCACCAACAACGGTGCGCCGGTGAAGCCGACCGTGAGTTTCTGCGAGTCGATGAGCTGGGTTTCCCAATTCAGCTTGCCCGTCTTGGCGTCGATCGCTGCGAGCTTGCCGTCCAGCGTGCCCATGTAAATGTTGCCGTAACCGGCGGCAATGCCACGATTGTATGGCGAGTGCGTCTGGCGAGCGACGAGATCTTCATCCAGTTTCTGCTTGTACGTCCACAGAACCTCGCCGGTGGCGCCGTCAAGCGCATACAGCTGATTGTATGGACTGCTGTAATACAAAACGCCGTCGATGGCGAGAGGGAACCCTTGCAAGCCCCGATCCGCACGCGAAGCAACGTGCGACCAGGCTTCTGCCAGTTTCTTCACGTTACCGGTGTTGATCTGGGAAAGCGGACTGTAATGCCAGGAGCGATAGTCGCCGTGATATGACATCCAGTTGCCGGGTTCCTTGTCCATCCCGTCGACCAGTCGCTGACCAGTCATGCCCGTAACGCCCATGCCCTTGGTCGTCATTTGAGCCGAGGAACCGCCTCCGCCAGAGGCGCATCCCGTAATTGTCAACGCAGCCGCTGCGGCGAGCGCGAGATACGCTTTGCCGTAACGGTGCTGGTGGGTTTGCTTGGTTTGCATCTGTTTAACTCCCCCTAAACGTCGGTCGCCACGTTTTATCAGTTTTTTCATCCGTGGAGCGGGCGATATGACTCCACAGCGTTGCAGCATTGTCCTGGATGGACAAATTTCAGGCCCGATGCTATCGCCATACCGAGCCTTCCTCATCGTCATTGTGAGATTGGCTGCTTGACCCAGTCAAGCGAAAATGCCTGCAATGCTCGCACGACCTACTGCTTTACGGCACGCCCGCAGGCTAGCGCTGGCAGCGAGAGCAGTAGAAAGTGGAGCGTTGGCCCAGGCGGGCTGCGCGAATCAGCGTGCCACAGATGCTGCAAGGCTCGCCCTGTCGCGCGTAGACCATGTAGTTTTGCTGAAAATATCCTGGCGAACCATCGGTCCCGAAGAAGTCGCGCAGGCTGCTGCCGCCTGCTTCGATGGCATCGAGCAGGGTTTGCCTGATTGCGTGCACCAGCTTCTCGCAACGCTGCTGGCTGAGCCGGCCCGCTCTGGTCTTGGGATGGATTCCTGCTCGAAACAGTGCTTCATTCGCGTAAATGTTGCCTACGCCGGTCACGATTTCGTTATTCATGATGGCGAGTTTGATGGGCGTGTTCCGCCCACGTAGCCGGGCATGCAGCCACTGTGCATCAAATACGTCATCAAGCGGCTCCGGTGCGAGGTTGCGCAATAACGGATGCTGCGCCGGATCTTCCGATGTCCACAGCAATGCGCCAAAGCGGCGCGCGTCGGTATAGCGCACGATCATGCCGGAGGAAAGTATCAGATCGAAATGATCATGTTTCGAGGGTGGAACTGGTTCCGGCAGTACGCGTAGCCGCCCCGACATGCCCAGATGCACGATCATCCAGCCGTGATCACACTGCATCAGCAAGTATTTGCCGCGGCGCTCGATTTTGTGAATCAACGATCCGCGTGCATGCTCTTCCAGTTCGGGAGGAACCAGCCAGCGCAAGCGCCGTTCGCGAATCTCGATTCGTACAACGTGCTGATCTTTCAGATGAGGTTCGAGCCCGCGGCGTGTCGTTTCGACCTCAGGCAGCTCGGGCACAGCGAATGGCCTCAGCTCGCGTCGGCCACGCGGTAGGGGTCGAGCAGTCTTGAACCCGCGTCCGCCCCAAGCTGATACACCATGTCTTCGCCTGCGCGTAACAGCTGCACGTCGGGTTCGCGTGAAAGAACGCGAAAAGTCACGGTGTTGCCGTTGCTCAACTCGATTTGAATGCGGTCACCGCGCGGTTTTCCCTGGAACGGTGTCGCCGAAAGTGCCGAAGCGAGATTCCATTCCGCCGCCCAGATATTCAGCTCGTCCGGCGTTGGCGCAACATCACGCTCCGGATGGAGCTCGCCCCGCAACGTCCATGCATCCTTGTCATTCCTGACCGCTTTCCAGTCACCGAAATCGAATGCGACCGGCTTTTCAGCTTCGGCAAGCAGGTTGCGGCTGAGCAATTTTCTTGTGTCCACCGGCAGGTTGTATCCAAGGTAGGTGCGTACCAGGTAGATCTGCCCGCCGGTTTCGAGATATTGCTCGTTGGTGACCTCATTGATGTTGCCGAATTCGAAAGTCTGATTGTTCAGTGTCACCGTTGCTTGCGCCGGATCGAGGCCGTAGCGCGCCAGGTTCTCGGCTGGAAACTTGCCGGATGCTGTTGCCAGGGTCAGGTCGAGCAAGCGGTCAACCTCCAGCGGGTTAGCTCTCGTGTGGTATGGCTTGAGCATGAGCCACGTCCCGTCATGTTTTTGCAGTTGCAGCTCAAAGCCGTCATTGCGTTGCACGCGCACGCTTTTCACCTCTTCACGTTTAATCTGCGTTACAGCGATTTCGGGTTTCTTCTCCTCGCCGGGGCGCAAGAATGCGTACAGCACCAGGCCGACCAGTGCCAGCAGCAGTACCAGATTCAGTAAGAGTCGCGACTTCACGTGCGGCGCCGCCTCCACCAGATGACGCCACCGCTGACCAATAGACCGAGCGGGAGGAAGATCAGGAATCCGAAGGCAATTGCGGCCATGGCCGGGCGCGTTAGCTCCAGCGACAGGTCGATGCGTCTCTTCGGCTCGATGGTGATCAACGAATCTTCACCGGCGAGCCAGTTCATGGCGGCAATACCAAGGTCCATATTACCCAGCAGTCCGATGTACTCGTTAGTCAGCCCCCTCGAGGTGCCGATGACGACAACACGCTGCTTCTTGTCCTTGACATCGCGTTCGAGTGCGGCCGCGACCGTGATGGGGCCGGACAGATCGCTGTCCTTGTCAAAGCTGGCATTGCGAAGTCCGCCGGTTTCTAGCCAGCCGCCCTGTGCCGCCTCGACCAACGCGGTAAAGTTGAACGCCGATCCGTCAAGTGCCGCGATTCGCCTGGCATACGGATAGACTGTGTTGCTGTCCAGCCGGTTGGTGACGGGATGGTCGCCGTAACTCGATGCCAGCGCGAACGATGAGGGCAGCCGTTGCAGTGCCGCCGCCGGATCGATGACGACACCATCGATCAGGTCAAGACCGAGGTAATCCGCAACTGGATCCAGCCCGCGCAGTGAGTCGTAGTCAGTCAGCCAGAGCAGGTTGCCGCCGCCTTCGAGATATCGCTTGATGCGGTTGACTTCGCCCGCCAGCAAGTCGACACGCGGACCGGCGATGACCAGCACGGATGTGTTGTGGGGGATGTCCTGGGCAACGGCGAAATTGACTGTGATGATGCGAAATCCCTTCGCGCGCAATTTCGCGCCGAGATCGCCGAGATCGAAGTTTGCCTGACCGTCCAGCTTACCTTCACCGTGACCGTCCAGTGTACTCACGAGACTTTCCGACGAGCGCATCAGTCGCAGCAGCAGATTGACCACTTCCTGCTCGTTGAGCGTCCTCAGGTTTTCACTGCGCCCGTTCAATTCCACAACCAGTTCGCCATTAACGCGCACCCCGGCTTCCCTGGTCGCAACCGGGTCCTCGCGCGGATCAACAAAAGACAGTGAAATGTCCTTCTTGGCCCTCTGGAATGGCGCGATGAAGTCCTGGATCGGCTCGCGCAGATCGCCTTCGGCATCGGTCGTTGCATATGCGGTAATTGAAATGGGCCCTGATATCTTGTCGAGCACGTCGATCGAAGCTTGCGACAGCGTGTTGCGTTTGCTCTGCGTAAGATCCCAGGTTGTGCCGATGTCCTTGGTCAGGTAGACGATTGCCGCGACGATGCCGACCAGTAACACCACGAACAGGCTGTTCTGGAAAAGAATCTGCAGGCGTAGGCGAGAATTGATTTTCATGCGTGCAGTCGATCCGAATCGAGTCGGCGAATGGAGAGGATGAGAAACGTAGTGGTAAGCAGAAGGAAGAAGATCAGGTCGGAAACGGCGACCGAGCCGTTCATGAATCCCTCGAACCGGTCAAGCAGGGATAGCAGATGCAACCAGCTGTCCGGGTTGGTTGCCGTTACATTGATGATCCACAACCCCAGGAAAGTGGCGAGCGAAAGTACTGCGGCTACGACCGGATGTGTGGTCAGGCAGGAAATGAATAATCCGATCGCCGCAAAGCTGCAGCCGAGCAGAAAAAGGCCGATCAGATTGGCCGCCAGCAGTCCGAGGTCGATTTTCCCGCCGGCCAGCAATGACAGCGCCATCGCCAGAATCAGCAGATTGATCAGGAACAGAAACGCGACCATGGCAACGAATTTACCAATGATGATCTGCGTCATTGATATTGGCGCCGACATCAGCATGGCCATGGTCTGATTGCGGCGCTCTTCCGAGACCAGCCTCATCGTCAGCAGCGGCACCGACATCAACAACACCATCGAGGCAACGCCGAACATCGGGACGATGGCGATCTCTGTCAGCCCCGGCGCGTTTGGTGTGCGAGCCAGCTCTGCCTGCACCAGCAAAAACCCGTTAACTTGCTTGAGGAAGATCAACGAGATGACAAGCTGCATGAACGCGAGCACGACCCAGGCGAGCGGCGAGGCGAACATGGAACGCAGTTCCTTGGCGGCGATGGTAAAGATCATGCTGAAGTCTCCGTGCCGGCGACAGTTTGCGCTTCGGCCGTATCGGCTTCAACGATGTCCTGGCGGGTCAGGTGTACAAACACTTCTTCGACGCTGGCCCGTGCCGGTGCCAACTGGAACAATCCCCAATCACGCTCGACACTGGTCCGCACCAGCCGGTCCGTCGGATCCTGATCCGGTTGCGAAATAATACGAAAGGCGCTGTCGTTTACTTTTTCAACCCGGGCTGGCTTGACGACCTCGTTCAATTCCCCGACAGAGGGCGGGCGGCGAAAAGCTGCCTGGAACGAATGACCGCCGCGGAACTGACGCAATCCCTCGATTGCGTCTGTGAATACCACTTCACCGCGGTGAAGTATCTGCACTCTGTCACAGATCGCTTCGACTTCGGGGAGAATGTGAGTTGAGAGGATGACGCTGTGCTCGTTGCCCAGTTCGCGAATCAGCGCGCGAATTTCGCGGATCTGGTTCGGGTCCAGGCCAACTGTCGGCTCATCAAGAATGATCACGTCCGGATCGTGAATGATCGCTTGCGCAATACCAACGCGTTGCTGATAGCCTTTTGACAGTGAGCCGATCAGCCGTTGACCCATATCGGACAACCCGCTGCGTTGTTTCGCGCGTTCGACAGCATTGCCAATAGCGGTTTTGGGCATTCGGTGCAATCGCCCGGCAAGGCGTAGATACTCATTGACGCGCAGTTCCTTGTACAGTGGAGGGACCTCTGGCAGGTAACCGATTTTGGCTTTGGCCGCCGTCGGCTTGTCGATGAGGTCGATTCCACAGACATTGACCGAGCCGGCACTGGGAGCCAGGTTGCCGGTGATCATTTTCATGGTGGTTGTCTTGCCAGCACCATTGGGGCCGAGCAAGCCGACAATCTCGCCGCGCCTGAGTTCCATGGATACATTGTCCACCGCCAGATTGTTGCCGTAGCGGCGTGACAATCCAACCGCGGCCAGAGTGACTTCGGGGCTAGCCGTGTCGTTCATTATCGTCTCGTTTTCATCCGGGAAAACCGGTTTGCCGTTGGAGCGGACCCTTGAGCATGTGGCCTGCGGGGTTGGACATACAAAATGTCCCGATACACCGGAACCTGTGTTTGCCGGAGGGGTCTCTTGTGATGGCTGCCAAATATACCTAAACTCGCTCCACGATTGAAGGATTTCCCGCGGGGAACCGTCATTAATTTCGAGACCGCTTACCTCGCACCCTCCTTGAAGACGGACCCTACATACAAATGCGTTATCTGTTGCTACTTATATTGCTACTGTCCGCTGTCCTGAACAGCGCCTGCGCCCAGAACACGGGCGGTGCGCAACGCCTGGCAAGCGCACAACTGCAGGCACAGCAGGATCAGCAGGAAACGCTGGACGAGCGCGTCCGGCGTGTGCTCGGTAATTCGTCGATCGCGTCGGACAGTGGTCTTGACGCCGATTTGATGTACAAGTTCCTGGTTGCCGAGATCTCCGCCCAGCGCGGCGATCTCGCTTTTGCCAGCGAAAACTATCTCGAACTCGCACGCATCACGAACGATCCGCGCGTGGCCAAGCGTTCCACCGAAATCGCGTTGTACGCCCAGCGGGCGGCAGCAGCGCTCGAAAGCGCCAGGATCTGGCATAAAGCGGACCCCGATTCGGAAACTGCCCGGCGCATGCTCGCCGATCTTTATGTCAAGACCGGGGATCTGGTTTCGGCGAAACCGTTACTGGCAGAGATTCTGAAGACCTCGCCATCGGGCCCGCAAACGGTTCTGATGCAGCTCTACGAATTGTGTTCGGCCTACCCTGACAAGCAAGCCGTCTATGAGATGGTGCGTGAGCTTGCCGCCCCGTACCCGGATGTACCCCAGTCGTATTACGCAATGGCGCAAGCAGCCTACGCCAATGGAAATCTGCAACAGGCGCTGGTGCATGCGGATCAGGCGCTCAAACACAGTCCTGACTGGCAGCAAGCTGTATTGCTCAAAGCGCTCTTGCTCGGGCAGCAGGACCGTGGCGCGGCGATCGTTTATCTGCATGATTATCTTCAGTCCCATCCCGACGCGCATGAGATCCGGCTCAACTACGCCCGTGCGCTGATCTCCGACCAGCGCTATGCCGAAGCCAAGCAGGAGTTTCAGAAACTGCTCAAAGCCAACAGCAAGAATCCCAATCTGGCATTCACGCTGGGCTTGTTGTCAGAGCAGATTGACGACCTGGTCGGCGCTGACGAGCAATTCAGGAGCGCGCTTGAGCTTGGCTACAGCGATCCGGACGCGGTTTATTTTCAGCTCGGCCAGGTCAACGAAAAACTCGAGAATCTTGACGAGGCCGCTCGCTGGTATCGCTCGGTGGGTGGGGGAGACCAGTTCGTCACTGCGAAGGCACGCTACGCACTCCTATTGGCCCGCAGTGACGGCATCGACGCGGCGAGGAACTATCTGCATTCACTGGAGGTGCGTGACGACGAGCAGCGCGTGCAGATCATCCAGGCAGAAGCGCACATGCTACGCGAGATGCAGGAGTACAAACAGTGCTACAACGTTCTGCGCAGCGCGCTCGATGAGCGCCCCGATGATACGGTGCTTTTATACGACACGGCACTGGCCGCAGAAAAAATTGACCGGCTCGACGATGCGGAGACACTGCTGCGTAAGATGATCGAGCTCCAGCCCGACAGCGCCCAGGCTTACAACGCGCTTGGTTATACCCTCGCTGATCGCACGGACCGCTACGATGAGGCGCGCGAATACATCGTCAAGGCGCTTGCGCTTGCACCCGACGACCCCTTTATTCTCGATAGCATGGGGTGGGTCGAGTACCGGCTGGGTAACGTGGACGAAGCGCTCCGGTACTTGCGCCGTGCCTATGACAAGCAGCCTGATCCGGAGATTGCCGCGCATCTGGGTGAAGTGCTCTGGGTCAAGGGCGAGAGAGACGAGGCGCAGCGTGTCTGGGCCGAATCGGCCAACAGGTACCCGGGCAATGAAACGCTCGAGCAGGCGATGCGCAAGTTCCTCGGAACCTGATCCGGTGTGTTTTTCCAGGATTTTGGTCACCGGCGTTCTGGCAGGTTTGCTGGCAGCCTGTGTGACCCAGCCACCTGCCTTGCCGCCTGGCGAGGTGCCGCAGGTTGATCGCTTTGAGCTGAGCGGGCGTGTCGCGGTGAAGCTCGATGGCCGTGGCCACTCTGCGCGCCTGCGCTGGCGTCACTTGAGCGACTCCGATTCGATCTGGCTTTACTCGCCGGTGGGTTCGACGATTGCAACTTTGCACGCCAATGGAGAGCTCGCCACGCTGGTGACATCCAAACAGGAAACCTATCAGTCGACCAACGTGCAACTGCTTACTCGCGACGTGCTTGGTTGGGACCTTCCTCTGTCGGGATTGAAATACTGGGTGCTGGGGCGGGTCGACCCCGAGGCGCCCGTCGAGCAGATCGAGCTTGACGAGCAATTGCGCATCCGGCGCCTGGTTCAGGGCGGCTGGGATGTCGAATTTGCCAGTTATCAGCCAGATGGCACGTTGCCCTCGGCGATGGTTCTTCGTTACGAGGATCTTCGTTTGCGTTTGGTGGTCGACCGCTGGAACGTGGCATCGCTGGAGCAATGAAGGAAGGTTTTTCCTACTTTCCCGCACCCGCCAAGCTGAACCTGTTTCTCCATGTTATCGGGCAGCGAGCGGATGGTTTCCATCTGCTGCAAAGCGTATTCCGGTTTCTCGATTACGGCGACCAGGTTGGGTTGCGCGTCTGCAAAGACGGTGAGCCTCGGCGTGGGCGCGAGATCGAGGGGGTTTCCGAGCAGGATGATCTGACCCTGCGCGCCGCGCGCTTGCTCAAGCAGGCCAGCGGCTCGTCGTTGGGAGTGGAGATTGATCTCCTCAAGAATCTGCCCGCCGGCAGCGGGCTCGGTGGCGGCAGTTCGGATGCGGCGACGACGCTGATCGCGCTCAACCGCTTGTGGGCGACCGGGTTGTCGCGCGAACAACTGCAGACGCTTGCCTTGCGGCTGGGCGCTGATGTGCCGGTTTTCGTCTTCGGCCGCAGTGCGTTTGCCGAGGGGATTGGCGAGCAATTGCAGGAGGTCCGGATCGAGCCGGCATGGTACCTGGTCGTTCTGCCCCAAGTGGCGGTTTCCACAGCGGAAATCTTCGCCGCGCCTGAATTGACACGTAATACCAAAGCCATCAAAATAGCGGCCTTTTCGATTGGCCACGGTCATAACGATTTGCAGCCGGTAGCCTGCAAACGTTATCCGCAGATAGCGCGTTGCCTGGAATGGCTGGGGCAATTTGGTAAAGCGGCAATGACCGGGTCAGGTGGGGGCGTTTTCAGTGCGTTTGGTGATGCGGCCTCGGCGCGCGCCGCGCTGGAGCAAATGCCGCCAGACATGCATGGATTTGTGGCACGGGGTCTGGATCGGCATCCGTTGTATGCTGAATCCGAATAGACGCCCGGAGCGAACAGGTTTTTTGGGGAGTAGCCAAGTTGGTTAAGGCAGCGGATTTTGATTCCGCCATGCGAGGGTTCGAATCCTTCCTCCCCAGCCAGACAATTCGGAACCGAGCGCGCAGGGCGTAAGCGGGCTTTTTTGAGTTTTGAATCAAAGGCGACACGCCGCATGTGCGGCGTGTTGTGTTTTCAGGTGTTGCGAAACAGCCGCAAGAGAGCACTGAAATGGCGTATGACAGTTTGATGGTGTTTACCGGCAACGCGAATCCGGCGCTCGCGTCAGACGTGGTCAAGCACCTTAATATTCCGCTTGGCCGTGCCAATGTGGGCCGTTTCAGTGACGGCGAGGTAATGGTGGAGTTGCTGGAGAACGTGCGTGGCAAGGACACTTTCGTGCTGCAATCGACCTGCACCCCGACCAATGACAACCTGATGGAAGTCATGCTCATGGTGGATGCGCTCAAGCGCTCCTCGGCGGGACGCATTACGGCAGCAATTCCTTATTTTGGATATGCCCGCCAGGACCGGCGCCCCCGTTCGGCGCGCGTTGCCATCAGCGCCAAGATCGTTGCCAACATGCTGCAGGCAGCAGGCGTGGACCGGCTGCTTACGATGGACCTGCATTCCGACCAGATTCAGGGCTTTTTCGATATCGCGGTGGACAATGTCTATTCAACGCCCATTCTGCTTGGCGATATCTGGAAAAGCGATCAACGTGATCTTGTCGTGGTGTCGCCCGACGTGGGTGGTGTGGTGCGGGCCAGGGCGCTGGCAAAACGACTGGAGTCGGATCTGGCGATCATCGACAAGCGCCGACCGCGGCCCAACGTGGCAACGGTCATGAATATTATCGGTGAGGTGGAAGACCGCACCTGCATCATCATGGATGACATGGTGGACACGGCCAATACGCTGTGCGAAGCGGCCAACGCACTGAAACGAAGCGGCGCGCATAAAGTTCTCGCCTACTGTACCCATCCGGTGTTGTCAGGCAAGGCAATCGAGCGCATTGAAGCTTCCGCGCTCGATGAAGTGGTCGTCACCGACACCATCCCGTTGAGGGAAGACGCGCGCAATTGCTCACGTATACGGCAGTTGTCGATTGCCGAATTGCTGGCCGAGACGATGCGGCGGATCAGTAACGAGGACTCGGTGTCGTCGTTGTTTATGGATTGAGTTTGTAGAAATCTGGCGGCAAGACACCGACAACGAAACAGGCGGTGTTTGCCAGAAAAGTGGCGCGAGAACAACGCGCTTTTTATGAAAGTGGAGACGGCTGGTCGCGGCCGTTTTCGCGTTGACTGGAGATAAAGAATGGCTACTATTGAAGTGAATGCAGTTTCCCGGTCTGTGCAAGGTACGGGTGCGAGCCGCCGCCTGCGCAGAACCGGCAAGGTGCCGGCGATCGTTTACGGCGCCAATGAAAAGGCCCAGGTGATTGAGCTGGACCACAAGGCGATTTTTCTGCAGCTGCGCCACGAGGCATTCCATTCCTCGATTCTGCAGATGAATATTGACGGCAAGAAGCAGAACGTGCTGCTGCGTGATGTCCAGATGCATCCCTGGAAGCAGGAAGTGCTGCACATCGATTTCCAGCGGGTGGACGCCAAGCAGAAGATCCACATGCGGGTGCCGCTGCACTTCATCAATGAAGAAGTTGCACCGGGTGTGAAGCTGGGCGGCGGTGTGGTCAACCACGTCATGACCGACGTCGAAGTTAGTTGTTTGCCAGCCGATCTTCCCGAATACCTCGAAGTCGATATTGGCGCACTCGAGCTCGGCGACTCGTTGCACCTGTCGCAAGTGAACCTTCCCGAAGGCGTCGAATCGACCCAGTTGACCCGGGGAGATGACTCGGTTGTCGTCAGCGTGCAAGTGCCGAGGGTTGTGGTCGAGACCGAAGAAGAAGAAGCGGAAGGCGCTGCCGAGGAAGCTGCTGGCGAAGAAGCCGAAGCGGAAGCGCCGGCGGCAGAAGCCAGTGCCGAGGAAGAGAAGTAGGACGTCTTATCTGTATGCAGGCAGCGGCCGGCGCAGTGTTCTCGCCGGCCGTTTTTCGTGTTCTCTGGTGTGACGGCGGGCTGCCATGAAGCTGGTGGTCGGGCTGGGTAATCCGGGGCGCCAGTATGAGGCGACGCGGCATAATGCCGGATTCTGGTGGCTGGATTCCATTGCTGATGAGTGCGGACTGAGCTTTTCTGCGGAAGGGCGGTTTCACGGCGAGCTCGGCAGGTTCAGGCAGGCCGGCGCTGATTGCTGGTTGCTCAAGCCGGCCACCTTCATGAACGAGAGCGGCCGTGCGGTAAGGGCTGTCTGTGATTTCTACAAGATCGAGGTTTCAGACATCCTGGTAGTGCATGATGAGCTGGATCTGGCACCGGGCGTCATCAAGTTGAAGAAGGGTGGTGGCGTTGCCGGGCACAACGGGTTGCGCGACATCGCGGCGCACATGGCAAGCGACTTCTGGCGCCTGCGTATCGGGATCGGGCATCCGGGTGTGCGTGCACAGGTCGCCAACTATGTACTGTCTCCGCCACGCAAGGAGGAGGCCGAGTCAATCACTGCGGCAATTGAACGCAGCCTGGCAATCTGGCCGTTACTGATGCGTGAGGACTTCGAGGGGGCAATGCACAAGCTGCACACGCGGGAGCAGGCGTCTTGATCGCAGGCTAGTGCTGGCGCTTGTCCGTCTGTCCTATTTTCAGAATCGAGCATGTTTAGAAACGAGCCAGCATGAAATGTGGAATCGTGGGTTTGCCCAATGTCGGCAAATCGACTCTGTTCAATGCACTGACCAAGGCAGCCATTTCTGCCGAAAACTATCCGTTTTGTACGATCGAACCGAATGTTGGCATTGTCGAGGTGCCGGATCCGCGTTTGTCGGCGCTGGCCACTCTGGTCAAGCCGCAAAAGACCATTCCGGCCATTGTCGAGTTCGTTGATATTGCCGGACTGGTCGCGGGCGCCTCGAAAGGCGAAGGACTAGGTAACCAGTTTCTCGCCAACATCCGCGAAACCGATGCAATAGCGCATGTCGTGCGTTGTTTTTCGGATGACAACGTTGTGCATGTCAGTGGCCAGGTCGACCCTGTCTCCGATATCGAAGTCATCAATACCGAACTGGCCCTGGCGGACCTGGCCAGCATAGAGAAGCAACTGGCGCGCTATACCAAGCAGGCGCGTGCCGGTGGAGACAAGGCGGCGCAGCGGCTGGTCGCGGTTCTGGAAAGGCTTGAAGCGGCACTGAACGAAGGGCGCCCGGCACGTGGCGTGGACCTGTCGAAGGAAGAGCTCGAGGTTGTCAGGCCTTTGTTTCTTCTGACCATGAAACCGACGATGTACGTTGCCAACGTCAGCGAAGACGGATTCACCAACAATGCGTTGCTGGACGCGGTCAGGGAAGCCGCCGGCAGGGAAGGGGCGCCGGTGGTGGCGATTTGTGCCGCTCTTGAAGCACAGATCTTTGACATGAGTGACGATGACAAACAATTGTTTCTGGCAGATCTGGGACTGGACGAACCTGGTCTGAACCGGCTGATCCGCGCCGCCTATGATTTACTGGGGTTGCAGACGTATTTCACTGCGGGTGAGAAGGAAGTGCGGGCGTGGACCATCCACAAGGGCGACACGGCGCCCGAAGCGGCTGGCGTCATCCACACCGATTTTGAAAAAGGGTTCATTCGCGCCGAGGTGATCGGTTATGACGATTTTATTGCCCTGAAAGGGGAAGCCGGGGCCAAGGACGCTGGAAAAATGCGGGTCGAGGGCAAGGAATATTTAGTTCACGACGGCGATGTGGTGCACTTTCGCTTCAACGTCTAGTCGCCCGCAGACAATTGTTTTGAGGGGGAAACGGGCAGGCGCGGCGATGTCCGGGCAGACTGTCTCCGGATTGATGATTTGACTAACCTATGTGCGGTGGCTAGACCAGACCGGCGCCAGCACCAATCGGCGCTCGGGAGATCAACCACCCGCTTTGAATTGCGGACGGGAATATGGCAGGTCACAGCAAATGGGCGAATATCAAGCACCGCAAGGCCGCAGCTGATGCCAAGCGCGGGAAGATATTTACCCGACTTATCAAGGAAATCACGGTTGCCTCGCGACTGGGCGGCCCTGACGCCAGCGCGAATCCACGGCTGCGCCTGGCCGTTGACAAGGCGCTTGATAACAACATGCCCAAAGACACCATCGAGCGTGCCATCAAGAAAGGCTCGGGTGATCTTGAAGGGGTGAACTATGAGGAAATCCGCTACGAGGGATACGGTATCGGAGGCGCGGCGGTCATGGTCGACTGTATGACCGATAACCGCACCCGTACCGTTGCTGATGTGCGACACGTCTTTTCCAAGCATGGTGGTAACCTCGGAACCGATGGTTCGGTTGCTTTCCTGTTTCGTCATTGCGGACAACTGGTGTTTGCGCCGGGAACGGACGAAGAAGCGGTGATGGAAGCGGCGCTGGATGCCGGTGCCGAGGACATTGTGGCCAATGACGATGGTTCGGTCGAGGTAATAACCGAGCCGGCCAGTTTCTCCGGAGTCAGGGAAGCGCTTGAAGGTGCTGGCCTGAAGGCGGAATATGCAGAAGTGACCTACAAGCCGACCACAGAGAATGTGCTTGGAGGCGAAGATGCCGGGCGCATGCAAAAGCTGCTCGATGCCCTGGAGGCGCTCGATGACGTGCAGGAGGTTTATACAACGGCCGTGCTCGAAGAAGAGTGAGCGCAGCATTGTTGTTACCGTAATTCGCAACGCTCATGGTCGGAAACGACATGCGAATTCTCGGTATTGATCCGGGGCTGCGTGTCACCGGATTCGGACTGGTCGAGAAATCCGGCCGGCGCCTGGTCTATCTCACCAGCGGGCGTATTCGCACACCGGATGCGCAGTTGCCGGAGCGCATCAAGGTCATTCTGGATGGACTGGATAAAGTCATTGAACAGGGATTGCCTGACCATGTCGCAATTGAAAAGGTCTTTGTGAACGTCAATCCACAATCGACCTTGCTGCTGGGCCAGGCGCGCGGTGCGGCGATCTGCGCTGCAGTCAGTCGCAGCCTTCCGGTATCCGAGTACACCGCCTTGCAGATCAAACAAGCGGTGGTTGGTAATGGGCACGCGCGCAAGGAACAGGTTCAGGAGATGGTACGGCGGCTCCTCACGCTGCCGGCCGTGCCTGGCGCCGATGCCGCTGACGCACTGGCCTGCGCCATTTGCCATGCGCACGGTGGGGCAGGCCTTGGGTCACTGGCAACGTCTGGCTACCGGATGCGCCGCGGGAGGCTTGTTTGATCGGCCGGCTCACAGGGGTGTTGCTGGAAAAGCAACCGCCGATGATCGTGCTCGAAGTGCAGGGCGTGGCCTACGAACTCGATGTGCCGATGAGCACGTTGTACCAGTTGCCGGCGACTGGAATCAGCACGACGCTGTTCACCCATCTGGTCGTACGCGAAGATGCGCACTTGCTATACGGCTTTGCCACAGATGCCGAGCGCCAGTTGTTTCGCCAGTTGCTACGAGTCAACGGCGTCGGTGCGCGCACAGCGCTGGCCGTATTGTCCGGTTTGTCGGTACAGGAACTGCACCACGCTGTCGCTTCGCAGGAAACCTCGCGCCTGATCCGGATTCCCGGCATTGGCAGGAAAACCGCGGAACGGCTGATGCTCGAGCTCAAGGACCGGCTCACTGGTGTGATCGACAGCGAAGGAATCGGCGTCGCGCCAAGTGCACGCGATGATGCCCTGCGCGCTTTGCTTGCGCTTGGATACAGCGAGAAAGAAGCGAGTGGGGCGTTGTCCAGCGCCGCTGCGGACGCATCGGTATCGGAATCGATTCGACACGCGCTCAGGCAGTTGTCCAAATCGTCCTGAATCCTTGCCAGCGGCGCATTGATGTCGTCAGGCAACGACACTGCAGCGTGTGCAGATAAGTGTTACGGCCTCAGGTGCGTAGGATATAATTTGCGCAAAATTCCATCCTGTCGAAGGCTTCAATTACCAGTCGGTCTGAAATTGAAAACCGGCGTGAAGCCTCGCATTTTTTGAAGGTCTTGAATCGCGGGAATGATCGAAACTGATCGTCTGATTGCTCCGGCGTCACTCTCTTCTGAAGAAGAGATCGTTGAAAGGGCGCTTCGTCCGCGGCATCTTGACGACTACGTTGGTCAGGAAAAAATCCGCTCGCAACTGGGGATCTTCATCGAAGCAGCGCGCCGACGCCAGGAGGCGCTCGACCACGTGTTGTTGTTCGGCCCGCCAGGATTGGGTAAGACGACGCTGGCGCATATTATCGGCCGGGAGATGGGCGTCAATGTCCGGCAAACATCCGGACCGGTGCTGGAACGACCGGGCGACCTGGCGGCGCTGCTAACCAATCTTGAACCGAACGACGTTCTGTTTATCGACGAGATACATCGCCTTTCGCCGGTAGTGGAGGAAATTCTCTACCCGGCGCTC
>JASFUE010000007.1:0-23080 GCA_050050435.1 Burkholderiales bacterium
GGAGCAGCGAAAGGATCTTCCAGTCGGTCATATCCAGCGACATGTTCAGCATATTATGCTTCATTTAAAAATGATTCCATAATTTTATGCTGAATATAACGACTAATTCGACTTTAAACAAAACCCTATGCTACGTAAAAGGCGTTACCATTTGTCGTTTTTCCGGCCCCGACGGGCGAAACCCAAGAACATCAGGTGACAACCATGACCGATCTCTCGGAAGTCAAGGATCTGAACGTTTCCGCTTTCTGGCGCGTCCTGCCGCAGGACCTCGACCCGGTGGAAACCCGCGAATGGATCGATGCGCTCAAACAGATCGTCGAAGTCGAAGGGCCGGAACGCGCGACCTTCATTTTGATGAAACTGATCGAGCAGGCGCGGCGGCTGCGGGTACCACTGCCACCGGTGGTCAATACGCCCTACAGCAACACGATTTCGCTGGCCGACCAGCCGCAATTCCCCGGCAACCCCGAAATCGAGGCACGGATCTCGGCGCTGGTTCGCTGGAATGCGCTGGCCATGGTGGTTCGCGCCAATCGCGCGCATCCGGAACTGGGCGGTCACATTGCCACCTATGCCTCATCGGCCGACCTGTTCGAAGTCGGCTATAACCATTTTTTCCGGGCCGGACAATCGGGAGATCTGGTTTACTTCCAGCCACATTCAGCACCCGGTGTATATGCGCGCGCTTTCATGGAAGGGCGCCTGAGCGAAGAACATCTGTCCAACTACCGCCAGGAAACCGGCGGCAAAGGCCTGTCGTCATATTGCCATCCCTGGCTGATGCCCGATTTCTGGCAGTTCCCGACCGGCTCGATGGGACTGGGCGCGATCACGGCCATCTACCAGGCACGTTTTGTCCGTTACCTCGAAGATCGCGGCATCAAGTCCGCCGACAACCGCAAGGTGTGGTGCTTTGTCGGTGACGGCGAAATGGACGAGCCGGAATCGCTCGCCGGACTGTCGATGGCGTCACGCGAAGGGCTGGACAATCTGATTTTCGTGGTGAACTGCAACCTGCAGCGACTCGACGGCCCGGTGCGCGGCAATGGCTCGGTGGTGCAGGAACTGGAAGGCCTGTTCGGCGGTGCTGGCTGGAACGTGATCAAGGTAATGTGGGGCTCGGACTGGGATCCGCTGTTTGCGCGCGATACCGACAACATCATTCTCAAGCGGTTACACGAAACAGTCGATGGTGAATTCCAGAAGTACGCGGCGACCGACGGCCAGTTCAACCGCGAGCATTTCTTCAACAAGTATCCGGAACTGCAGAGCCTGGTTGCGCATATGTCTGACGAGGACATTGACCGGCTCAAACGCGGCGGACATGATCCGATCAAGATTTACGCGGCCTACCACGCCGCCGTGAACCATCGCGGCCGCCCCACGGTCATTCTTGCCCAGACCAAGAAAGGCTACGGTATGGGTCACTGGGGACAAGGCAAGATGACTGCCCACCAGCAAAAGAAACTGGAAACTGACGCGCTGCTGGCCTTCCGTGACCGCTTCGCGCTGCCGATTTCGGACAGCGACGTGGAGAACCTGCGCTTCAACCTCCCGGCCAAGGACAGCCCGGAGATGAAATATCTGCACGCGCGGCGAGAGGCGCTCGGTGGCTACCTGCCGGCGCGTGCGCGCAAATCCGATCCGCTGCCGGCACCGGAACTGTCGGCTTTTTCCAAGCTGCTCGGCGGCACCGGCGATCGCGAGCAGTCGAGCACCATGGTGTTCGTGAACATGCTCGCGCAGCTACTGCGCGACAAACAGTTCGGCAAACACGTCGTTCCAATCGTCGCCGACGAAGCGCGTACCTTCGGAATGCAATCGCTGTTTCGGCAGGTGGCAATCTATTCGCCGTTCGGTCAGCTCTACGAACCGGAGGACAAGGACGAGTTGCTCTACTACAAGGAAGCGAAAAACGGGCAGATTCTGGAAGAAGGCATCACCGAGGCCGGCGCCATATCATCATGGCTGGCCGCAGCGACTTCCTACTCCGCGCACGGTGTGCCAACGCTGCCGTTCTATGTGTTCTATTCCTGTTTCGGTTTCCAGCGCATCGGCGACCTGGTGTGGGCGGCGGGCGATTCGCGCGCGCGTGGTTTCCTGCTCGGCGCAACCGCCGGACGCACTACGCTCTCCGGGGAAGGCTTGCAGCACGAGGACGGCTCCAGCCATCTGCTGTTTTCCACCGTACCGAACTGTGTGGCCTACGACCCGACTTATGGTTACGAACTCGTCACCATCATTCAGGATGGCATGCACCGCATGCTCGACGAGCAGGAAGACGTGTTTTATTACGTCACCATGATGAACGAGAACTATGCGCATCCGGCCATGCCCGAAGGCGCGCAGGAAGGCATCCTCAAGGGGATGCACCGAATCGAACAATCCACTCTGAAAAAACCGGTGGCGACAGCGCAACTGCTTGGCTCCGGCGCCATCTTGCGCGAAGTTCTGGCGGCCACCCGGTTGCTGGAACAGGACTGGAAAGTAGCTGCCGATGTCTGGAGCGTGACCAGTTTTACCGAACTGCGCCGCGACGGTATGACGGTGGAACGTCGCAATCGCTTCAATCCGGAGAACGATCCCGAGCTGTCATGGGTCGAGCAGTGTCTGAACGACACCGCCGGGCCGGTGATTGCATCGACTGACTACATGCGTACGGTTGCGGACCTGATCCGCACCTGGGTGCCGCGACGTTATGTCACGCTGGGCACAGACGGCTTCGGACGCAGCGACACGCGCGCGGCGTTGCGCGACTTCTTTGAAGTCGACCGTCATCATGTCGTTATCGCCACATTGAAAGCACTGGCGGACGAAGGCAGCATCGAGCGCAAACTCATCGGTGAAGCTCTGCGCAAGTACGACATAGCTGCCGATCGCCCCAATCCGTGGGACGTATAGGCTGTTGCAGGCCGTGTGCCGATACTGCCGACGCGCCACGTCGGTGTTCCGACCGGCGAGCGCACAGGCAGGTTGGCGGTGCGGTAAGACTTGTTTCGACGGGCGCAGGTATGTAAAACTCGCAAACTCCTGATTAACAAATGTGTTTTTTTGGATCCGATGCGAGCTTTTCTGTTCCTGACCGTTGCCCTGGTCGCGCTGGCCAAGCCTGCGACCGCGGCAGATATATCGAAACTCCAGACCTGGCAGGGCGGCCCGGTTCCTGCTCTTGAATTGCAGAGCCTCGACGGCAAGCAGCACCAGATCACTGACTACCGCGGCAAGGTACTGGTGTTGAATTTCTGGGCGACCTGGTGCGCACCATGCGTGAAAGAGATGCCTTCCATGGAATCGTTGGCAAAGCGGCTATCCGACCAGGATTTTGCACTGCTTACAGTCAACTTCGGCGAACAACCGGCGCGTATCAAACCGTTCCTGGAAAAAATTGGCGTCAACGTTACGGTGCTGCTCGATCCGGATATGCGCGCTTCCAGGGCATGGGTAAAAAAAGGGCTGCCGACTACATTCATCATCGACGCGGACCAGAAGATTCGCTACCAGGTACTTGGCGAACTATCTTGGGATTCGCCCGAAGTCGAGAACAGGATCAGGGAACTGTTGCCAACAGGATAATAGAGACTCCGACGCAAATTCGGAAACTACAACTGTGAACAGACGTTCGTTTCTGCTGAGCAGCGCAGGTGGTTTGATGGCATCAGTGCTGCCGCGCCTTGCCAATTGCGCGCGGGAGCATTTTGACCCCGTGCCGATGGGCTGGCGCACCTTCGAAGTCACCACCCGCATTGAACTACTCGACCGCACCGGCGCTCGCCGTGTCTGGTTACCGTTACCTTCGATGCGTGACGATGCCTGGATACGGCCGATGGGCAATACCTGGTCAGGCAACGCGCGTATTGCACGGCCATTGACAACAGCATCCGGCGAATCGCAGATGCTGTTTGCGCAATGGGATGCTGGCGAACCAACACCAGTCATCGAAGTGACCAGCCAATTTGCCACGCGCGACCGTAAAACCGACTGGCGCGCGCGAAACAATCAACGGCTAACTGCCTCCGAGCAGGAATTCTATACGAGCGCAACCAGCCTGATCCCCATCGACGGCATCGTTCGGGACACCGCCCTGGCGGCCACACGCTCGGCACGGACAGACCGTGAAAAGGCGCAGGCCATTTACGAGTGGGTCGTCGAAAACAGCGTGCGTGATCCGCAAACGCGCGGCTGTGGCCTTGGCGATATTGGCACCATGCTGCTAACAGGTAACCTGCGCGGCAAGTGCGCGGACATCAATACGTTGTTCGTCGGGTTGTGCCGCTCGCTCGGTATTGCGGCACGCGATCTTTACGGCGTACGCGTTGCTCAATCGCGTTTTGGTTATCGCAGCCTTGGTGCCGGCGGCGACATCAGCAAGGCGCAACATTGCCGAGCCGAAGTGTTCCTCAACGATTACGGATGGGTGCCGGCAGATCCGGCCGACGTGCGCAAAGTCGTTCTCGAAGAACGCCCGGGCCTGACGCTGTCGCATCCCCTGGTTAGCCAGGTGCGCGAAAAGCTGTTCGGTGCCTGGGAAGGCAATTGGGTCCCTTTCAATTTCGAACACGACGTGCAACTGCCAATGTCCGACGGAACGATACTTCCGTTTTTCATGTATCCGCAGGGAGAAACCGCAAGCGGGCGGCTGGACAGCCTCGACCCGGCAACCTTCAGATATAGCCTGACGTCGGTCGAAATCCCTGCTTGAAACCCGAACCAATTCCCCGGATTTCGATCGGCGCGCTGATCGAACGCTACGATCTGCTGCTTTTCGACGCTTACGGCGTGCTGGTCCACGCGTCCGGGGCATTGCCCGGTGCGCGCGAAATCATCGCCAGGCTGAAAGACGCGGCAAAGCCATTCGCCGTTCTGACCAATGACGCTTCCAAATTGCCGAAGACTGCAGCGCGGCGTTATGAGGGATTCGGACTGGACATCGGCGCAGAGCGCATTCTTTCCTCGGGCCTGTTATTACGCGAATTTTTCGAGCGCCACCAGCTGCACGGATCGCGTTGCGCCGTGCTCGGCACGACCGACAGCGAACGCTTCGTGGAACTTGCTGGCGGAACCGTTGTTCCGGCAAATACGGATTTCGACGTACTGGTCGCAGCAGATGAAAACGGATTCAACTTCGTCGAAACCGTCGACGCAGCGCTGACAAGCCTGTTCCGTTCAATTGACCAGGGGCGGACCGTGCAACTCGTTCTCCCCAATCCGGACCTGATATTTCCCCACGGCGAACAACGTTTCGGCATCGCTGCCGGCAGCGTCGCGCTGATCATCGAGGCTGCATTGCGGCGGCGCTATCCGCAGCGCACGGACCTGGTGTTTGCACGCCTTGGCAAACCCGCTTCCGATCTTTACGAAGCGGCGATGAGCGCATTCGGCACACGCAACGCGGTCATGATCGGAGACCAGCTCGAAACCGATATTGCGGGCGCACTGTCCTGCAATGTCGATTGCGCCCTGATCGCCACCGGAGTGGCCGTGGTGAACGACGCCACAACAGCCACCTCGATTCGCCCGACTTACTGGATGCCATCGCTGCACGATGAATAATGTTCATTGGCTGGTGCAACCGCATGGCACCGCGCCAGACGCAGCCAGCCAACGATGAACGAACGCCGTCCGCTCGATGCCGGGGCGATAGCCACCATGATCTTGCTGACCTCAATCTGGGGATTTACCCAGGTTGCGGTCAAGCTTGCTGCCGCTGACATTTCAGAGGTGATGCAAGGCGGGTTACGATCGATCGTATCGCTGGTGTTGTTGCTGGGCTGGGCTCGCTGGCGCGGAGTCCCCCTGTTTGCGCGTGACGGCACCTGGTGGCCCGGGCTGCTGGCGGGCGCACTGTACGCCGGCGAATTTTTCTTCGTCTATGCCGGGCTCGCCCATACCAGCGCGTCACGAATGGTGGTGTTCGTCTATCTGGCACCGGTACTCACGGCGATTGGCGTGCACCTGTTCGTATCCGGCGAACAGCTTGTCGGACGCCAGTGGATTGGCGTTGCTCTCGCCTTTGCCGGTATTGGGGTCGCTTTCGGTGACGGCTTCGTCGCCAGTCCGGCATCCCTGCTCGGCGACACGTTTGGCATCGTCGCCGCCTTCCTGTGGGCGGCCACGACCGTGGTCATCCGAACGAGCGCACTGTCGCGCGCGAGCGCGTCAAAAACGCTGCTGTATCAAATAACCATTGCCGCACTCACCTTGCCACTGGCATCGAAACTGATAGGCGAGCCCGGCGTGATTGCAGTCACCGTCACTGCCGTCGCCAGTATCGCCTTTCAGGGAATTATCGTTTCGTTTGCCAGTCATCTGGCCTGGTTCTGGTTGCTGACGCGTTTCCTCGCCGGACGCCTCGCGGCCTTCTCCTCACTGGCGCCATTGTTCGGAGTGCTGGCCGGCGTCGTGGTACTCGGTGAGCCACTCCGCGGACAATTCGCCGTCGCTGCCGGCCTGGTTATCCTGGGAATCTATCTGGTCAACCGGCGCACCTGATCGCCGCAGCGCACCAAACGCGACGCGGTCCCGCTGTGATCAGCCTTTGTTTCCTCCTGAATTGGCGGCATCGCTTGGGCAACTGATACACAATCGGGTACTGTATCGACGCTGAAGAGCCCAACGTCGGCAATTGATCCAGCCGTCTGGCCAACGCGCTTGCCCGAAGCCTGCCAACTACATCGATCTGAAAGGAATGCTCAATGCTGCCACCGCGCATCGACAAGGACGTCGTCAAGGAAAAAATCGGCCCCTACGCCGACAAGTCACAAAGCCTCGAACAACGCGGAGCGATCTACGAGGAGTTACTCGGCTTCGTCCCACCGCGCATTGAAGCGCGTCTGAATGTGACCGGCGCACTCGATCCGAAGATGGTTGAACTGCAGGAGAAGATGCGCGAGCACGGCATGTATCCGAAGTGTTTCGACGTCAAGACCGCGCAACTGATGCTGTTCGGCATGTTGCTGATGGATCTGAGCGATGCGGCCATTCTGCATGCCATCGCCGCGCGCCGGGCCGGCGCGTCGTGGGAAGAAATGCAGGGTGTGATCAATCTGTGTTTTCTTTTCCGCGGCCTGTCCGCTGCCAACCGGGGCGCCGAGATATTGGCGAGAATTGCGAAACGCGAAGATGAAATCGAAAAAGGCGGCAAATAGATCGCCGCTGTGGCATCGCGGGTAGCATCAGTGCCGGAGAACACACGGTTCGATGCAATCAGGCACAATCTGACCGGGCAGCATCCATCGTTTGCGCCATGATGCAGAACGAAGCCCGTTTGAGGTAAAGACGTATGGCAACCGACTCGAAAACAATCGCCACACTGGGCGATGAACTATACGACGCCTGGCGCAACGCGGCGCAAATTGCACCGCTGACGGACCGGCAACCGGCAATCAGCATCGAGGATGCCTACCGCGTACAACTGCGAACGATCGAACGGCGCCTCGGCGACGGCGAGCGCATCGTCGGCAAGAAGATCGGCATCACTGCCAAGGCGGTGATGCAGATGCTCAAGGTCGACCAGCCCGACTTTGGCCATCTGTTATCGGGCATGACTTTCAACGAGGGCGAAGCGCTCGAGGCGAAAGGGTTTTGTCAACCGCGCGGTGAAGGCGAAATCGCGTTCGTTCTCGGCAAGGATCTCGCAGGGCCCGGTGTCAAGGCACCCGATGTGCTGGCCGCTACCGAGTGCGTGATGCCGGCATTTGAAATCGTCGATTCCCGCGTAACTGACTGGAAAATCAAGATTCAGGACACTGTCGCCGATAACGGATCGGCTGCGGCTTTCGTGCTCGGCGACAATGCCGTGAGCGTGCGCGGACTCGACCTGGCAACTTGCGGAATGGTGCTGGAAAAGAATGGTGAAATCATTGGCACCGGTGCCGGCGCCGCATCGCTCGGCAATCCGGTCAACGCTGTGGCGTGGCTTGCCAACAAACTTGGCGAACTCGGCATTACACTCAAGGCTGGCGAAGTCATTCTGTCCGGATCGCTGTCCATCATGTTTCCGATCCAGCCCGGTGACGTCCTGCGCATGAGCCTGAATGGAATTGGCAACGTGTCCTGCCGTTTCGTTTGACAAACAATCCGATCGCGGTGAAATAGCCGCGACGCGATCAACATTGACGACGTGATATGAATCTCGACCAGAAGACAATAAAACAACTGGCTGCCCATCTGGAGCAGGCCGAGCTCAATGCACAGGATGTGGTCAAGATTACGGACGCGCATCCGGAAATGGATTTCGAGGATGCCTATGCCATCCAGTATGCGATCCGCGAAGCCAAACTTGCTCGCGGTCAGGCATTTGCGGGACTGAAGATGGGACTGACCTCGCACGCGAAGATGAACCAGATGGGTGTCGACACACCGATATACGGCTTCCTGATGGATTACATGGCGCGAGGTGATGGCGAGGAAATCCGTATCGACGAATTGATCCATCCAAAAGTCGAGCCGGAAATCGCGTTTGTGACCAAAGCCGATTTGCGGGGCCCCGGCTGCCACATCGGCCACGTACTGACCGCAACCGATTTCGTCGTGCCCGCGATGGAAGTGATCGACTCACGCTACCGGGACTTCAAGTTCGACCTCAAATCAGTCATTGCCGACAACACGTCCTCCTCGCGATTTGTTGCTGGTGGCCGTGCCACGGACTTGCGTGATCTCGACCTGCGCACACTTGGTGTCGTTTTTGAAAAAAACGGTGAGGTCGTCGCAACCGGTGCCGGCGCAGCGGTGCTGGGTCATCCGGCGAGCAGCGTTGCCATGCTCGCAAACATGCTGGCCGCGCGCGGCGAACACATCCCGGCGGGCAGTTATGTCATGACCGGCGCGCTCACTGAAGCGGTGGCAGTTGCAAAAGGTGATTCGGTCTGCGCACGGTTTCAGGGCCTGGGTAGCGTTTCGATCCGGTTCGTCTGAATGCACACGCCTTGCCAGACGATGCCAGCCATTACGGAGACAGTTCGATGAAATGCAAGCTCGCGCTGCTCGTCGCAGTGCTTGCCGCCCTGCTGGGCGGCTGCTCCAGGACGCAGCATACAGAACTGAAAGTGCACCATTTCCTGCCGACAGGTTCGACAGTACATGCGAAAGTGATCGTGCCATGGTGCGAGACGATCGAAAAGGAATCCGGGGGCGAGCTTAAGTGCCAGATTTATCCGGCCATGCAAATGGGGGGAACACCGGCCCAGCTCTATGACCAGGCCAAGGATGGGGTGGCCGATATTATCTGGACCGTGCCGGGTTACTCGGCCGGGCGTTTTCCTGCAACCGAGGTGTTCGAACTTCCATTCATGATGCATTCGGCCGAAGCAACCAGCAAGGCACTGTGGGATTATGTGGCGCAGAACAACATTGATGAATTCGACGACGTCCATTTGCTGGCGTTGCATGTGCACGGACCGGGTTACTTTCATATGGTCAGCAAGCCAGTCACCAATCGAGCCGACCTGCAAGGACAGAAGATCCGCGCACCAACACGGCAAACCAACAAGTTGATCGGCCTGCTCGGTGCGACACCGGTTGGCATGCCGGTTCCACAGGTCCCGGAAGCGCTGTCCAAAGGCGTAATCGACGGCGCCATCGTGCCATGGGAAATCGTTCCCGCGATCAAGGCGAACGAATTGACTCGCTTTCACAGCGAAACCGATCCGTCCGAACCGGCGATCTATACCACGACCTTCATTCTTGCGATGAACAAGGATCGTTACGAAAAACTAAGCGCGAAACAGAAGGAAGTGCTGGACACAAACAGTGGCATCGAATTGTCCGGCTGGATCGGCAGGGTGTTTTCCGAGGCCGATGCCGTTGGCCGCGCCAGCGTCGATCCCGCATCGATCAACGTGATTCCTGCAGAGCAACTGCAGCAATGGCAGAAACTTGCGCAACCGATTACCGAAGAATGGGTAGAGGAGATGGATCAGAAAGGCGCAGACGGCGCTGCGTTGCTCGATAGCGCGCGCCAGTTGACACGGAAGTACAGTCAGTGAGCGGGATCATCGCAACGGGAATCGTGGCGCATGTGCCGACCCTGTCACGCGCGGAAATCACGCCCCCGTTCCAGACCACGCTGGTCGAGGGCGAACGCCGACTCGGGAAAAAACTGCGCGCGCTGAAGCCGGATCTCTGGGTCGTCGTATCCACGCATTGGGTTTCGACTTTCAACTGGTTTGCCACGCAACAGCCGGAGCATCACGGCATCTGTGTCGCCGACGAAGCCCCGGATCTGATCCCCGGGCTGCCCTACCGCTATCCGGGCGATCCGGGCTTTGCGCAAGCCTTGCTCGATGAATGGAAGCGAGCGGACATTCCGGCCCAGCAAAATGTCACGCAACATTTCAGCTGGGATTACGGCACTTTCGTCCCGCTCTCCCACCTCGATCCCGGCGGTGAGGTCGCTGTGGTCGCGGTTCCGGTGGTGCTGATGGCCGACATCAATGAATGCCTCCGCGCTGGTGAAGCGATTCAGGCAGCGGCGAGGAAGCTCGACCGGCGCGCGGTTGTCATCGCCAGCAGCGCATTGACTCATGCACTGGTTCGCGGACGTGAACACTGGCCGACGCCCAAGCGCATCGAAGCGGACAAACAGGTCATTGGCATGCTCAGGCACGGTGATATCGACAGCGTGATCTCGAGCTTTTCCGATTACGCAAGAACAGGCGTTGTGGAAATGGGCGGGCGCGCCATCGCCACCATGCTTGGCGCAACCCGCGCACTGGCCAGCGAAAAAGGACCACTTGGCGCGCTTCAGTTCGGAGACTATGCGCAGTCTTCGGGCAGCGGTAACGCCAACCTAGTGATATCGGAAGAACAAACTCTGGCCGCGCTCGGCTAGATATTCCGGCAGGTCGGCTATGCAGAACCAGGAACCGATCGCCAGCACCCGGTTTTCGAGATCACTCGGTGTGCTGTGCGCGGTTTCGGCGCTGTTTGGTGGCCTGGTCCTGGTCGGACTCGCGTTGATGGTCTGCGCCAGCATCGCGTTACGTGCCAGCGGTTTCAATCCTGTGCAGGGCGACTTCGAACTGTTACAGGTTGGCCTTGCCGTCGCGGTCGGCGGATTTCTGCCGTGGTGCCATCTGAGAGGCAGCAACATCTACATCGACTTCGTGACAGCGCGCGCATCGAGGCGCACGCAATCCCGACTCGATGCCTTTGCCGGCATACTGGTGGCGATCATGATGGGGCTGGTGGCCTGGCGCGCCGGCGTTGGTGCGCTGGCCGCAAAGGCCTCGGGCGAAGTGACCATGATCAGGGGCTTCCCGCTGTGGATCAGTTACATGCTGATGACACCGGGACTGGCGCTGACCTCGCTGGTAGCGCTCGATATTGCCTGGCGGCGCTGGAAGGATGGCGCGTGAGCAGCATCCAGGTCGGCCTCACGCTGTTCGCCGCCATGCTGGTATTGATGTGCTTGCGCGTGCCGCTGTCGGCATCGATGTTTATTCCGGGAGCGATCGGTTACTGGTGGATGGCCGGAGACAGTGCGCTGCTCAACTATCTCAAGGGGCTGGCCTTTGCCCGCTTCTCGGTCTATGACCTGTCGGTGATCCCGTTGTTTATCCTGATGGGGCAATTCGCCACCCAGGGCGGTTTGTCCCGCGCACTGTTTCGCTTTTCCAATTCGCTGGTCGGGCATTTCCGCGGCGGCATGGCAATGGCCTCAATCTACGCCTGCGCGGCGTTTGGCGCGGTTTGCGGTTCCTCGGTGGCCACTGCGGCAACACTGTCGCAGGTGGCGTTGCCCGAGATGCGCCACCACCACTATTCGGGGCGGCTTGCCACCGCCACGCTGGCCGTGGGCGGCACTCTGGGAATTCTGATTCCTCCGTCGGTGCCGCTGGTGGTCTACGCCATTCTCACCGAACAGAACATTGCGAAACTGTTTCTTGCAGCATTTGTTCCCGGACTGATCGCCACTCTGGGTTATTGCCTGGTGATCTGGATTTCGGTACGCCTGCGACCCGATCTTGCGCCATCACAACCGAGTCACAGCGCGGCCGAGCGCATCAGATCATTTATCGAAGTCTGGCCGGTCGCAGCTGTTTTCGCCATCGTCTTCGGAGGCATTTATTCGGGCATTTTCACACCGACAGAAGGTGCCGCAGTGGGTGCCGCCGGCACCTTCTTTGCGGCATTGTTGCGCAACGAACTGAACTGGAAAACTTTCGTGCGCTGCCTGTTCGGCACGGCCGAAACCACCGGCATGATTTTCCTGATCTTCCTCGGTGCCGATATGCTCAACGGCGCACTGGCGTTGTCGCAGATGCCTTCGCATCTGTCGGATCTGGTCACCGGGTTGGAATGGCCGCCACTGGCAATCGTCGCCTGTATTATCGGGCTCTACGTCATACTCGGTTTCTTCATGGACGAGTTGTCGGCGGTGATCCTGACCATTCCGGTGGTGTTTCCGGCCGTGATGGGACTGGACCTGTGGGGTCTGGCCTACAGCGACAAGGCCATCTGGTTCGGTATTCTGATGTTGATGGTGATGCAGATCGGCCTCGTCCACCCTCCGGTGGGACTCAATATCTATATCATCAACAGCCTCGCGCGCGACGTACCGATCCTGGAAACATTCAAGGGCGTGCTGCCGTTTCTGGCCTCGGACTTCCTGCGTGTGATCCTGTTATTCTTTTTTCCGGCCGTCAGCCTGTGGCTGGTGCATGTCATCTCCTGACACTGCTGCGCGCTTCATCTGCACATGCGGTGTGCGCTTGCGTTCAGCGATTGGCGTCGAGATCGAGAACGAAATCGAAACGCGCTTGACGTAGGGCGCCATCGTTCGCAACCGTCATCAACAGCTGCGGATCGAAAATCCAGTCGCGCTCGTTGAGCGACTCACCCGGAAAGTAAAGCTGGGTGGTCAGTGCCGGGCGGTTGGGCGCCTGCACGATCACGTGGATGTGACGGGTGCGCCCGGGATAAATGCCGGGCATCAGGGTTTCAAGTGAGAATTCGCCCTGCGCGCTGGAGAACTGATGTCCCCGGAAGCGGTAGCCGCGGTTGTCGTAACTTCCATCGGCATTGCAGTGCCAGAAATCGATCAGGGCACCGTTAACAGGATGGCACGAAGTCGACAACACCTTGCCAGTGATGGCGAGACGCTGGCCCTGCATCCCGGCATCGACCAGCGATGCCCGCTGCGGCGAGTCGGGTTTGAAGAACGGGCCTGCGGTCTGCGGCGGTGTAGGATCGTCGCCACACGATGGCGTAGCGGCGAGCGAGCGCCCCGGGTTCAGGCCTGTAGTCGCCACGACTAACGGTGAAACCGCCGCGGTTACCAGAAGACGGCGGCGAATGTCAGAGACACAATTGCGTTTCATTTCACACCTCGTCACGTTGACTTTGCTGTGTTGAAGTTTACGCTGGCGCAGGCAGCGCGCCTACTTCTCCGGCACTTCGAGCCCCGCCTCGCGAGCAGCACGTTCTGCCACTTCGCGCCGGCCTGCGGCAACCACCGCGCGGCGGGCAGCTTCCTGCGCCTGTGTGTGAGCGGCATCCACTTTCTCGCGCAACTTTTCCAGACGATCATGATCTGCACCTTCGGTCGCCGCATCGGTGAGCTCGGAGACGGCAAGTCGCGCAGCGCTCTCCGCTTCCTCGAACTGCTGTTGCGCACGCGCGGCCCGTTTGCGCGCATCAGTTACGCGGTCCAGCAGTGCTGCACTTTGCGCGGCGCTACCCTCGTCCGGCTGCGCATCAAGGTCAACGTCCTGTGCCGCCATCGACATCACGACCATCGGCAAGTCAGGGAGAATCTTGCTGACGTCGTTTCCAAACGGGTCGACGATTCGACCCTCGCGAATGCCGAACTGAAAGTAAACAATAGAGGCGCTGGCAGAATGCGCCACCACGGAATGGCTGTCGGCATCGACTACGACCTCGGTTTCTGCCTCGATGCGCGCTGCAGACAGCATCGATTTCACTTCTGCCAGATGCGAGTCTGCACCTTCGTTCCTGGCCGGCACCAGTACCCGTATGGTAGCGTTGTTCCAGTCGACGCTGCGTGTCATCAGATAGGCTAACAGCACCATCATCTGTCCGGTCTTGTCGGCCTGCCACCAGATGTCGATGACACGCGAAGCGGCCGCGACTTTCTCCAGTGCTTCCCATTCATTTTGCTCCGCGTGCAGGATGAGCAGGTTACTGCCAAGCCGGAACGCGGTGCGCAGACGCCGCCCGAAGCGGTCGCTTGCCCATTCGCTGGCAATACCAGACTGTCCTTCGATCCAGTTTGCGAGAACGGTATTGCTGCTGATCGGGCCAATACCGGCCGCCTGCACCACCACCGGCAGCGCCGCCTCGAAACTGGGTGCGGCGATCACCATCGGAAATGCATTCGAGCCGTATTGCTTCAGCTCCCGGGTCATTTCCTCGATCGCCCCCTCGCGCAACTTGAGCATGCGCACACCTTCGCCTTCGAGCACGCGCACCACGGTCGTCAAACCGCTGGCGCCTTCGACCCAGGAGGCAAAACGCAACAAACCGGCACGGCGCTCCGGGCTGTCGGAGAAAGCCAGGATTTGCGGCCGCCAGTCACGTGGATGCTCGACCTCGCGCGAAGCTGCCAGCAGGTGTTCGCGCACTTGCTTGAGGTGGAATGCGCGCCGGCTGTCGGCCCAGCGCGCGGCACTGCCCCGGAGCCTGAGATACTGAAAAATCGCAAACAGGATCGCGACAGCGATCACTGCTGACCAGATATCGATTGCCACTGCAACGCCGAGACAGGCGAACATGCCAATCAGGCTGAGATAACGGTTGTACCAGCGGAACGTCGGGCGAAACGACGGGCTCGCGGCGGTGGCTTCGAAGTAGGTCGCGTAATTCACCAGACCATAGGAGACCAGGAAGAACATCGAGACTACCGGCGCGATTGCATTGAGATTGCCAAGTGCAACCACCGCAAGTGCGATTACGCAAGACAGCGCCACCCCGCGACGGGGATTGCGACTGGGTCCCGAACCCTGGGCAAACCAGTGCAACAGCGGAAAGATGCGATCGCCGGCGAGCGACTGCAGGATGCGCGGCGCGCCCAGAAAGGACGCCAGTGCCGAGGAAAGTGTTGCCGCGACCACACCGAAATCGATTAGCCAGCCGGCGGCGGCTATATTGCGCATGGCGCCGTAGTCATTGGCGAGGGCTTCGTTCGGCGCACTTGCCGCGAACAGTATTGCCAGTCCCACGTAGATGACAATCGACAGCACGACCGCCAGGAAAGTACCGGAAGGAATGCTTTTGCCCGGGTCGCGCAGGTCTCCCGACATGGAAACGCCCTGGGTAAATCCGGTCACGGCAGGAAAGAAGATCGCAAACAGCACCCAGAACGGCGGTGACTGCGCGGGCTGGCGCATGTTCTCGAGCAGTAGATTGCCATCGAACTGCCCGATCGCACCGGCGACAAAGGACAGGATGGAGGCAGCGAGCAACACCATGACGATATATTGCAGACGGGTTGCGACGTCGGCGCCGCGCCATGTAACGGAAAACAGGGCCAGCACAGCAAAAGCCGCAATGGCTTGCACTACAAGCTGGTTTTCCCCCGCGGCTATTGCCACCAGCGCCTCGGCAAAACCGACGCAGTAAAAACCGATCGATACGGACTGGGCAAGAAACAGTACGATGCCAATCGAGCCGCCGTAGCGAATCCCGAGCGTGCGCGATATCAAATAGTAGACGCCACCACCCTTCACCTTGAAATTGGTGGCAATTGCCGATACCGAAAACGTGGTCAATACTGAAATGACATTGGCGAGCAGGATGATCGCCATTGCCTTGACCAGGCCACTGCTGCCCACAACGTAGCCAAGACGCAGGAACAGGATGATACCGAGAATGGTGAGTATGCTCGGCGTGAATACGCCGGCGAACATGCCCAGACCATTGTCCTGCTGGTCTGTCTGTGCCGGGCGTGACTTGCGAAACAATTCAGCGAGATTCATTGCCGCGCGTCATCGAACCGGAACGGAATTCTCGATAGCAATCAAGGCTGCCAGACGGAAGGGTGACAACGCTGGTAATTCTTCGGGTAGGCCGTGTCGGCTCCAAGTGCGCGGGCTGCATGCCATGCCCAGCGCGGATCATCCATCACGCCGCGTGCCAGAGCTACCATGTCGGCATCGCCGGCACTGATAATTTCGTCTGCCTGTTGCGCCCGGGTAATCATTCCAACCGACATGGCAGTGATTCCGGCTTCCTGTTTTACCCGCCGGGCAAACGCAACGTTATAACCGGGGGCGAAGGGAATTTTCTGGCGTGGGTCGATCTGCCCCGAAGTGACATCGACAAAATCACAGCCACGGGACTTCAACTCACGGGCAAAGGCCACCATGTCACCTGGCGAAATTCCACCGGCGATCCAGTCAGTGCCGGTAATGCGTGCACCGCAGGCCATCGAATCAGGCAGCACAGCACGCACTGCCTCGAAGACTTCGAGCGGAAACCGCATCCGGTTTTTCAGCGAACCCCCATACTCGTCATTACGCTGATTGGAAATCGGTGAGACGAATTCGTGCAACAGGTATCCGTGCGCGGCGTGCAGTTCGACAACGTCGAAACCCAGTCTCGCAGCGCGAATAGCGGCATCGACAAATTGCTGTTTGACCCTGATCAGATCGTCACCTGTCATCGCCTGCGGCACATGCCAGCCAGGTGCAAACGGCAGAGCCGATGGTGCAAGCGTGGTCCACGGCTGCTCGTCCGGACCCAACGGCTTCCCGCCTTCCATTGGCGTGTGTACCGAAGCCTTGCGCCCGGCATGGGCGAGTTGAACACCCAGTTTGGCAACGCCATATTGCCTGCAAAAGTCAACAATGCGCCTGATCGCCGCTTCGTTCTCGTCACTGTAGAGCCCGAGACAACGATGTGAAATCCGGCCTTCGGGCGCAACGTGGGTCGCCTCGAGAATCATCAACCCGCCAGCACCCATGGAAAACTGCCCGTAGTGCATAAGGTGCCAGTCGCTTGCCGTGCCGTCGCTGGCCATGTACTGGCACATTGGGGATACCGCGATGCGGTTGGGTATTTCGACCTTGTTGAGGGAGATGGGGCTGAACAGATGCGTGGTCATGTCATGGCCGGTTATTGTTTGCAAAGTCCGGTGATTCTAACAAGGGGAAATGAAAATTCCGCGTAGCCGGCACAAACCGCAAAACGCTGCGGTGACCGACTGCAAGCACAAATCACAAGCGGCCAACCCGGGAAGTGACCAACGGGCGTTGCCATTGCCGGCAACGCCGCGTCACGGCAGCGCTGCAAGGATCAGGGCAGGACGTAACTGGTCTTGACCGTCGTGTAGAACTCTTGCGCGTAGCGCCCCTGCTCGCGCGGCCCGTAGCTCGAGCCTTTGCTTCCGCCGAACGGCACATGATAATCCACTCCAGCTGTCGGCAGATTGACCATGACCATGCCGGCCTGGCTATTCTTGCGGAAATCCGAAGCATGCTTGAGCGAGGAAGTGCATACACCCGAGGACAGCCCGAACGGCGTGTCATTGGCAATGGCCAGCGCTTCGTCATAATCCTTTGCCGCGATCACGGTCGCGACCGGCCCGAATACTTCCTCGCGGTTGATCCGCATGCCATTCGAAGTTTCGGTAAACAGCGTCGGCTCTAGATAGAAACCGTCGGTATCGCGCTTGAGCTGATTGCCACCATAGGCAAGCTTGGCACCCTCTTTCTTGCCCTCCTCGATGTAGAACAGATCCTGGTTGAGCTGATTCTTGTCGACAACCGGGCCGATGTCGGTGCCCTTCTTGAGCGCATTGTCGACTTTCAGACCCTTGAGACGCTCGATCATCGCCTTGACGAACTTGTCGTGGATGCCCTTGGTCACGACCAGGCGCGAAGATGCAGTACAGCGTTGCCCGGTCGAGAAAAATGCGCCGTTGACCGCACATTCAACTGCGGTTTTCAGGTCCGCGTCATCGAGCACGACTAGCGGATTCTTTCCACCCATCTCGAGCTGGAACTTCGCCATACGCGCCACAGCGCTTGCCGCAACCTTGCGCCCGGTGTCAACCGAGCCGGTAAAGGTAATCGCATTTACACGCGGATCATTGACAATTGCTTCTCCGACCACACTGCCACGGCCCATGACGAAGTTGAACACGCCTTGCGGCATGCCGGAATCCACAATGATCCTGGCCAATGCGTGTGCCATCCCCGGCACCAGATCGGCAGGTTTGAACACGACACAGTTGCCATAGGCCAGCGCCGGCGCGCACTTCCATGCGGGAATGGCGGCCGGGAAATTCCACGGTGCAATAATGCCGACAACGCCCAACGGTTCGCGCACCAGTTCGACATCGATTCCAGGACGCACCGAGGGCAGCAATTCGCCGGAGCGGCGCAACACTTCACCGCCGAAGAACTTGAAAATGTTGGCCGCGCGAACGACTTCGCCGATGCCTTCAGGCAAAGTCTTGCCCTCTTCACGGGAGAGCAACTGGCCAAGCTCTTCGCGACGGGCAAAAATCTGGGCGCCAATCTTTTCGAGCAGATCCGCGCGTGCCTGAACACCAAAATTGGCCCAGGCTGGCGCCGCCGCGCGCGCCGCTTCTATGGCTGTTTCGGCCTGCGCCTTGTCTGCCTGTGCGTACTCGGCCACGACGTCTGATGTGTCCGATGGATTGATGTCCTGCGAACTGGTCGCCCCGTCCACCCATTCACCTGCAATGTAATTCAGATATTTTTCCGTAGCCATTGTGTTTTCCCCTCTGGTTGAGGGCGGGATGCTAGCCAACGCACACCATATCAGTCAAATTGCGCCAGCTCAGGATTTACGCGGGTAGCACACGACGGCCCTGCGCCAGCGCTTCAGTGCGAGCGAGGATCTTCTCCCGCCAGAGGCGGATGGGCGCGCGCCGCAACGGCACAACTGCTGCAACTGCTTCCGCAATTGGTGCCACAGCCTTCAGCTGCAGTGCCCTGGCGCAAACGAGAGGCCAATGCACGGCGCCAGCCGGTTTTTGCACCGGCGCCAAGCCGCCGGGACAGGTACAGGCGCGCAGTGCGCACCAGCTGCGGCATCAGCAACCTGACAACCTGGACGGCGGCAACAATGCCGATCACCACAATCAGGCCGGTTTCGAAAGCGGAATAGAGATTCATGTCACCAGGCTCGCAATCTGGAAAGTCAGGAAGGAAGCAAGGTAGGCGAGACCGAACAGGTAGACCACGGCAGTCGCGACCACTTTCCACGAATTGGTTTCACGGTGCATGACGGCCAGTGTTGCCAGGCACTGCGGTGCGAAGATATACCACGCAATCAGTGACAGCCCTGTTGCAAGCGGCCATTGCGTGGAGATGATCGGTAGCAACTGCGAACTCGCATCGTCCGCCGCCGCCGAAATGGCATAAACAGTCCCGAGTGCACTGACGGCCACTTCTCGGGCGGCCAGTCCGGGAATCAACGCCACACAGATCTGCCAGTTGAACCCCACTGGCGCGAACAACCATTCCACGGCATGACCGATGCGTCCGGCAAAGCTGTAGTCAATGGCCGTTCCCGCCCAGTCGGCAGGCGGAGTCGGATAGGTCGACAGAAACCAGAGTATGACCGTCAGCGAGAGAATGATCTTGCCTACGCGCACCATGAACAGGCGGGCACGCTCCCACAGCCCGATGGCGATGTCCCTCGGATAGGGAAGGCGATAGGACGGCAGTTCCAGCATCAGTGCGTGCTCGTTGCTGTCACGCCGCAGCCGCTTCATGACGTAGGCCACCGCCAATGCACCAACGATGCCGGCAACGTACAGACCAAAAAGCACGACGCCACCCAGATTGAACATGCCCAGCACTGTCGTTTGCGGGATGAACGCCGCGATGAGCAGCGTGTACACGGGCAGGCGGGCAGAACAGGTCATCAGCGGCGCGACCAGGATTGTGGCGAGTCGATCGCGCGGATCCTGGATGGTGCGCGCAGCCATGATTCCCGGAATCGCGCAGGCAAAGCTGGACAGCAAGGGAATAAAAGAACGGCCAGTCAGCCCCGCCCCGACCATCATGCGGTCGAGCAGGAAAGCTGCTCGCGGCAAATAACCGGTCTCTTCGAGAATCAGGATGAACAGAAACAGCAGCAAAATCTGGGGAAGGAAAATGATGACGCTGCCGACGCCGGCGATGATGCCCTCGACCAGCAGTCCGCGCAAAGGCCCCTCAGGCAACGCGGCGCTGACAAAGCCGCCGAGCGCGTTGATCCCACCGTCGATGGCATCCATAAAAGGAGTGGCCCAGGCAAACACCGCCTGAAACATGAAAAACATCACCAGGGCGAGGATGGCCAACCCGCCAACCGGATGCAGCACGACGCGATCAATCGCTTCATCGATTCCGGCGGTACGGCTGGGCATGACCACCGCGGCATCGAGGATGCGCTTTACCTCCGCATGCAAATCCGCCTCTGCTGGCAAACCGGGTGCCGCGCCCGGAAGACCGTGCTCTATTTGCCCGATGAGTGAACTGGCACCGCCGCGGCGCACCGCTACTGTTTCCACCACCGGTATTCCAAGCTCTGTCTGCAAACGCGCGACATCGATACGAATGCCGCGGCGCAGCGCGGCATCGCTCATGTTGAGCGCGAGAATCATCGGCAAACCGAGGCGTTGCAACTCGAGTACAAAACGCAAATGCAGCCGCAGGTTGGTCGCATCGGCCACGCACACGATCGCGTCAGGTTTTTTTTCACCGGCGAAACGCCCAAGGCAGATATCCCGCGTAATTTCCTCATCCGGACTGGCTGCAGTGAGGGTGTACGCCCCGGGCAGATCGAGCACTTCGAGGTTCTTGCCCGAGGGCGTGATCAGCCGCCCCGCCTTGCGTTCAACGGTAACGCCGGAATAGTTGCCAACCTTCTGCCGGCTTCCGGTTAGGAGATTAAACAGCGCGGTCTTGCCACAGTTGGGATTACCGACCAGCGCAATACGTAAAGTGGACATCGGTGAGAGAATCTGGTTAGTCGTCGGCGGGTTGAACCATCACCCTGCTGGCTTCGCCATGGCGTAGCGCAAATCGCGTAAACCCGACCTGCACCAGAAGCGGATCACCGCCGATCGGGCCCACCGCGACAATACGCACGGGCTCCCCAGCCACGAACCCGAGGTCACGGAGCCGCGCAGCAATCAGGTCGGAGGGACTGCGCTCGTCGACATGAGTGACCAGTGCCAGCGCACCCATCGCCAGGTCGGACAATTTTCGGGAAGCTGGTTTCGTGGTCGAGGACATCGTCTGGACAGTCTGGGCGTTATTGCGAATGATTTTCATTATACGCTTGGCGATTGCCTCCGCAACTGCTTGAACGCCTCTGGCTCCCAGGGTCTGATGGCCAGCAACAGGCTGGCCGGCCTGCGTTCACCCAGAGGCAACCGCTTGTCGTCGTCGTGCATTTCCGCGAATTCCCTTCCGATGCGCTTGAGGCGGCTGATGATCTGCGCAGAGGAAGCCGGCGACAACAACGCATTGATCAAAGTCACGTGCTCGCCCGGGCCGTCGAAGCGCGAGCGGAAATAATCTTCCGCTCCGGTTGCTTTCACATACTGCAGAATCGGCCCGTTCGGGCGCCAGGAAAACGTTCTCGAAACCAGTAGTTTGATCCGGTTATTCGGCAGTAGTTGCAAAAAACGGATGCGATCCAGCTCGAGCAGCAGTCGGATGCACTCGCTTTCTGAAATGTCATAAACAGATATGATCTGCTCGAGAGTCAGGTGGTTCAGGACGCACACTGCGACTATAAAAAGCTTGGTGTCGCCGAGGATGCGCTCCTCCTGCTCTTCTGTAAGCTGGCTGATGTAGTTCCTTTCACTGTCCACCTCCCTTGCCAGCTCGGCAAAAGTCACCTCGGCCAGCTGGCACACCTGCTCGAACCGCTGCAGAGAGAAATCCTGCTTTGAAAACATGCGCTTTACAGTTGCCTCGCTCAACTCGAGCGATTGGGCCACCTGCGCATAATTAATGCGGCGCGCTTTGAGAACGCGCTTCAGGCCATTCACCATGGCAGCGGTATCTGACACCCGGATTCCCCCCTTTGTGCCCGAAAGTACTCACAGCTGATACCGGAAGCATACCCGGTATCAACCATTACCAGACCAGTTTACTCGGTCGAGCGCCGGTAACACACTGCGCCTGCATGTTCATCAAACACCAGTGCAGCGAGACAGCGATATGCCCCGACAATCACTTGCGTCAGCACTGCGAACGGCCCTCGAAGCGGGCCGAAACAGCGCCGCCAACGCAAACAAAAGCGCCAACCCCCTGATCGAGGCAATCAGGAACAGCGCGACGCGCATGGACCAGATCGTCCGGCGCCGCATCGGCTTGAATGATGAACCACCCAAGGATTTGAAGTAGTCCCGACGGGCGGGGATTGCCACCCCCGTTTCCCGGGGAGGGCCAGGCACCCCGCCATATTTTGGCCGGCTACTACCGTAGCCGGCTTTTTTTTACCGGAACCACACCACCGTACCCGATACCGGTGCCATCGCAGCGTGCGACAATCATAACCTTTGCCTCAGCTGACTCCAATGCAGAACTGGTCTCTGACCGCTCGCGATGCGGTACAGCATCTCAATGTTTCGCGCATCCGCGAAGTCGCCAATGCCGGGATGAAACGCAACGATGTGGTGGCATTCTGGTTTGGCGAACCGGACCAGGTGACACCGGAGTTTATCCGCCAGGCCGCGGTGGCGGCCCTGGCTGCCGGCGAGACCTTCTACACCGAAAACCTAGGCATACCCGGGCTTCGCGAAGCGATCGCTCACTATGTCTCCGGGCTGCACCGAACAGTCGATGCCGGGAATATTGCGGTCACGAACTCGGGCATGTCGGCGCTGATGATCACCACCCAGGCACTGGTTGGACCCGGCGACCGGGTCGTTATCGTGACACCGGTCTGGCCAAATCTGGTCGAAATCCCCAAGATTCTCGGTGCCCAGGCGATTCCTCTGCCGCTGCGATTTTCGGACGATGGCTGGCAGCTCGATGTCGACGAACTGCTCGCCGCCCTGACGCCCGACACCCGCGCCGTTTATATCAACTCGCCCAACAATCCGACCGGGTGGACCATCGATGCCGGATCGCAACAGGTGATT
>JASFUE010000008.1:0-22101 GCA_050050435.1 Burkholderiales bacterium
AAATGCCTGGAAGAATGCATGCTCAAGTGGCTGCTCACATTGGTCCTTGCTGTGCTGATTATTGGCGCATTTACGCCTTGGCTGCGAAATGCTGAATCGGGCAAGGGCCGCGGCCGGCGCGTTCCGGGAGATATCGACATTGAGCGCGGTGACAAGCGCTTCAGCTTCCCGATCGGTTCGACGATCTTGCTTTCGCTACTGGCGAGCCTCATTTTCTGGCTCCTGCGCTGACCCGCCGAAACAAGGAATTCCGATACCAGCCTGGCTGGTCTGATGGTCAGCTCTTGCTGCCTGGTTCGGCGAGCGCGTCCTTGATGGCGCGTGTGCGTGCTGCGTCGACTTTGGATCTGACTCGTGCCGGGTCATTCAGCTCCGATGCAATTGCGCCGGCATCGACTGACCGTGCTGCCTGCAAGGCGGTCTCGAGCAGCTCGCTCGCCGGATAGGGTTTTGTCTCGTAGCCTGGCCGGCCCCTGAAATCACACTCGGCAGCCTGGAGAATCTCGCCAAAACGCCCGGGCTTGCGGAATCCGTCGGTTGTCGTGAGCAATTCCAGTATCGTTGCGGGCCGTAGCTCCTGTGCCCGATGGATCTCGCCGTGATATCTGGCGCTCAACCGGGCGACATCACGGCAATGCCCTGGAACACGCAACCTTTCACACAGCGCCTTAACCAGTTCGGCACTTTTTTGCTCGTGACCATGGTGTGCTGGCCAGTGGTTTTTCGGTGTGACTGCCTTTCCGAGGTCGTGGGTCAGGGCGGCAAAACGCACAGCGAGCGAGTACTGTTGCCTCGCCGCGTAATCGATCACCATCATGATGTGCACGCCGGTGTCGATCTCGGGATGGTGCTGCTCTGGCTGCGGCACGCCGAACAGCGCATCGATTTCCGGAAGAATGCTTGCCAGTGCGTCGCACTCTCGCAGCACCTGAAACATACGGGAAGGCCTTTCTTCCATCAGGCCCCGCGACACTTCCTGCCACACCCGTTCCGGCACCAGATGATCGACCTCACCAGCGGCGACCATTTGCCGCATCAGTGCCTTCGTTTCGTCCGCAACCGCGAAGCCGAAACGGGCCGCAAAACGGGCTGTGCGCAATACCCGCACCGGATCCTCGGCAAATGCCGGGCCGACATGGCGCAGGATGCCTTTGCGCAGATCGGATACCCCATTGAATGGATCGATGATGCCGCCGTTCTCATCGCGGGCAATGGCGTTGATTGTCAGATCCCTGCGCTCGAGATCCTGCTCAAGCGTGACATCCGGCGCGGCATGGATCACGAAGCCCCGATAGCCATGACCGCTTTTGCGCTCGGTGCGGGCGAGCGCGTACTCTTCGCGAGTCTCTGGATGAAGAAACACAGGAAAATCTTTTCCAACCGGCTTGTAGCCGAGTCGTTCCATTTCCGCGGGTGTGCTTCCCGTAACGACGTAGTCCTGGTCGCGAATTTCGAGACCGAGCAACTGATCACGCACTGAACCTCCGACTGCATACACTTTCACGGCAGCAAGATCACTCCGGCTTGAAGTTCATTGATTGTGCCCCGGGCCACGTGGGCATGCAAAGCGCGGATTGTTTTCCGCTGCCTCATTCAGGTTGCAAAACCGGCCGGCGCCGTCGTTCAGGTTGTTGGTGCCTGAATCATCACGTCTGGCCGGCGTTCGCACCCGTGAGGACTGGCTAGCGCCCGGCGCGTACGCGAAATCGATCCAGTGGTGAAGTCATTGTGCTCTTTGCCAGATAGAGCGGCACCACCGCTTCCATCGGCCGGGGCTGGAACCCGAAAATACCGGGAAACTCACAGTCACACACGTTGTCCAGCTGCATCGAGCGCACATTGTCCTGCGTCATCAGTTTTCCCGGCAGTCGCTCCAGCACCGAGGCTTGCAGTCGCGTCATGCCGGGTGATAGACGGATGATCGCTCGCTTGAGACCGCGCAGTGAGCAGACATAGGTAACCAGGTCCTGTAATCGGTAGGTCCTCGGTCCACACAAATCAAAGGCTTGCGAAAACGTTTGCGGATTGTCCAGCGAAGCGGCGATTGCACGAGCGACGTCGTCAACAAAAATTGGCTGGAAGCGCGCGTCCGCACAGCCGAGCGGGATAACCGGTGAAAAACTTACCAGTTTCGCAAACAGGTTCAGAAAAGCATCCTCACGCCCGAATATCACCGAAGGGCGAAAAATCGTGGTCTGCACGCCGTTGGCCTCTGCTGCGCGCACTTGCTGTTCACCCGCGGCCTTGGTGCGTAGGTATTCGCTGGGCGCATCGTGAGCAGCTTTGAGCGCTGAAACATGCATCAGGCGCTTCACACCCCTGGCCCGGCATGCATCGACGATCTTTCGCGGCAGTTCCGCGTGAATCTGCCGAAAATCACCTTTTGAGCGCTCGTGCAATATGCCGGTCAGATTGATGACCGCCTCGCAGCCCGCAATGATATTGCCGAGTACCGCGGTATTCGAGACATCCGCTTCGATGACCTCAGTGTTCGGCAACACGATGAGCTCGCTCTTGACACGCTCCCGGCGCCTGGTGGGTATGCGCAAGGCAATACCGTGGGTGCAGAGCTGATTGGCAATCCGCCGCCCCAGAAATCCCGATCCTCCGATCAGGCAAACAGTTCGCAATTTCTTCGCATCGCCCACAGCCATTTCCCCGTGTTAGAGATCAGCGCAACAGCAAACGGTCGCAATCCCGACCGGGATTTTAACCGGATCGGATCAACAGGGAAGGTTTCCCCGGGTGCGCGGCGCCCACGCATCCCGGGCGGTCGGCGTTCCCGGACGGGGGCTCAGTTTGTGTTGATCTGGCGGGCGGGTACGGTGCCGAGGCGTTCGCGCAGGCTTACATTTCCTCGTCCGAACAACCGCGCGTAATACATCGTGTTGCTCATGACTTTCTTGACGTAGCCACGCGTTTCCGGAAACGGGATGGTTTCCGCGTAAATGTCGCCTTCGAGCGGTTTGGCATCGCGCCAGCGGTCGGCCCGGCGCGGGCCGGCATTGTAGCCAGCAGAAGCAAGTACTGGCGAATTGTCGAGCGAGTCCATCATCTGGCGCAGGTAATAGGTTCCCATGCTGATGTTGGTATCGACGCTGTTGACCAGTTCGCTGTGGTGCTGTTTCAGGCCGAGCCGCTTGGCGATCCATTTGGCAGTTGACGGCATCAACTGCATCAGTCCGCCCGCGCCAGCGGAAGAGCGGGCCGTCGTCACAAACCGGCTTTCCTGGCGTATCAGCCCGTAGACCCAAGCCTCATCCAGGTCTAGTTCATCGGTGTAGGACCGCATCACATCACGATACGGTGCGGGAAAGCGCAGCGAAAAGTCGTGAAGCACCGTAGTGCGCTCCGCGGTATGGATCGCACGCTCGTACCAGCCGGCCTGCGAGGCGAGTGCGGCCGCAGCGAGCAGCCGCCGGTCATCGTAGTCCTTCACGGTCCAGGCCCACTCCAGTGCACCCTCGTAGCGCATGCCGACACGGTAGAAAGCCAGTGCCCGTCGCAAACCGGGTTCGGTGGCGATGATGGCAACATCGCGGCTGTCAGGACGATACGTCTGCGGGACAAAACTCATCGAATTGCCGAGATCTTCCGCTGCCAGCTGCCCGTAGAAGTTGTATTCATTGGACAAAGATGCGAGCAAAGCATTGGACTCGACTTGGCGTCCGGTAATGCGCAGCGCACGCGCTTTCCAGTAGCGCCAGCGTGCCCTGGTTTGCTTCGGCGGACTCATTGCCTCGACGCAACCGACAATGTCGCCCCAGTCTCCGCTGCGTAAGGCTGCGCGAATACGCCACTCGAGCTGGGTGTCCTCAAGCAGGCGCGGGTTGGCGTTCTTGAACCAGGTATGCGCTTCCGGGTGGTGTTGCCAGGCCGAAGCCATGGCGACCTGTCCCCACGCGTAATTGCGATCGGCTTCAGACAAATCACCCTGGATCTCTTCGAGCTTTCTTGCCGCGACGTCAGGCCATGCGCGCGCTGTTTTGTACAGCGCATAGAGCGCCAACTCGGTTTGCCCGGGGTCGTTCAGCGGTGTGGATATCTTGCTCAAATAGCTCTGCGGTCGGCGTGTAATCGTGTCGATGGTGCGTCGTTCGGGGCGCTGCGCCTCCGGAACGTATTTCAGTATCGACTTCGCCACATGCCGGTTTCCGGCGTTGAGCGCCAATCTGAAGCGTGTCCACACGGCGTCACTGCCCAGAAGGTTGTGCTCGAACAAGGCATCGAACAACGGCAGACAGCTCTCCGGTTGCGATTCTCCGGTAAACCAGAGGCTGCTCGCTTCTTCCAGAGCCTCGTTCTCGCCAAGGGAAATTCGTGCCCACAGCGAATCGCAAACCAACTCCTCGTCCCATGTTGACAGATTGTTGGACACGGCCAGAAAGTCGGTCCAGTACTCCTTCCTGGCCAGTTCGCGAAGCCAGCTTGCGCGCATCCTGTCGGCCACCAGCGAACCGTCGACCGTTCTCAGGAAGTCCCGGATCTCCTGTGGATGGACATCTTCTATTTGCAGTCTCAGGCGCCAGTACTGGACGTAGGGAAGCAGCTCGTGGTCCTGCAGTAATGCCAGATTGGCATTCAGCGTCTCAATGTCCCCATTTTTGTAGGCTTCCCTGGCAGCGAGAAACGCATCATCCGAACTCATTGCGTACGCCACGCTGCAGATAAGCAGCATCGGGAGCAGCAATGATCGGGTCAACAGGTTAGATAAACGCATACATTCAGGATAATTATATGAGAGCAGGGTGCAATCATGCTCTGGCAGAAAAAAGTGGATGCAAGAGCCATGCTATCAACTGCCGCGATTCAGGATAGAAATAATGAATACGCTGCATTTCCCGTCTCGTCGACGTGACTATAGCCAAGTCTGGACAAGAATCGCCGAAAATCGCGCCGCTCATCCTGCGGCACTTGCATACCAACCAGCACGCGCCCGTAATCGGCACCGTGGTTACGGTAATGAAACAGGCTGATATTCCAGTTGTGAGACATGCTTTCGAGGAATTTCATCAACGCACCCGGGCGTTCCGGAAATTCGAAGCGGTACAACAACTCATTGGCTGCGTGAGGAGCGCGCCCGCCGACGAGATGACGCACGTGCAACTTGGCCATCTCGTTATCTGATAAGTCGAGTGTGGCCAGTCCCCGTTTTCGCAGTCGCTCAACCAGTTTGGCCGTTTCCTCGCGGTTGCGTATCCCGACCCCGACGAAAACATGTGCCTGTTCTGGGTCCGCGTAACGGTAGTTGAACTCGGTAATATTGCGCGCACCGAGCAGCGAGCAAAACCGTCTGAAGCTTCCCGGCGCTTCGGGTATCGTCACAGCGAGAATTGCCTCCCGGTTCTCACCCAGCTCGGCTCGCTCGGCGACGAAGCGCAAGCGGTCGAAATTGATATTGGCGCCGCAGGCGACTGCAATCAGATTCTTGTCGCGAATGCCTCTGCGTTCGACGTAGCGCTTGGCGCCGGCGATTGCCAGCGCACCTGCCGGTTCGAGAACAGCGCGTGAGTCTTCAAAAACGTCCTTGATGGCGGCACAGATCGAGTCGGTGTCGACCACGATCATGTCGTCCACCAGTTCCCGGGCCAACCGAAAAGTCTCTCGTCCAACCTGTTTTACTGCCACGCCGTCGGCAAAAAGCCCCACATGCGGCAGTGTGATGCGCCGCCCCGCTGCCAAAGACCGGGTCATGGCATCGGCGTCAACCGGCTCGACGCCGATTATGCGCACGTCCGGGCGCAGCCGTTTGACGTAGGCGGCAATGCCGCCGATCAGGCCGCCGCCGCCCACAGCCACAAAAATGGCATGTACCGGATCGGCGCACTGGCGCAGTAACTCCATGCCGATCGTGCCTTGTCCGGCAATCACATCGGGATCGTCATAGGGGTGGATGAAAGTCAGCTTCTCCCGGCGGGCAAGCTCGGTGGCCGTTTCGTAGGCTTCACTGTAGGAATCGCCACTGAGCTGTACCCGCGCCCCGGCGGCCTTGACGGCGGCAACCTTGATATGCGGCGTAGTCACCGGCATCACAATGGTGGCTGCACAGCCGATCTTCTTTGCGGCGAGTGCGACGCCCTGGGCATGGTTGCCGGCGGACGAGGCGATAACGCCACGTTTGAGTTCAGTCGTACCGAGTTGCACCATCTTGTTGTAGGCGCCCCTTATCTTGAAGGAGAACACCGGCTGCATGTCTTCGCGCTTCAACAGCAGCGTGTTCCCCAGCCGGGCGCTGAGCGCGGGTGCCAGTTCCAGGGGTGACTCGATCGCCACATCATAGACGCGAGCGGACAGAATGCGTTCAAGATAATCGGTTTTCATGTGAGCCATTTGAGGAATTGAGTGCTGGATGGACGCAGGGCTTGTCGCTATCCTAACGGCAACATGCAAGGAGCACGAGATGGATGCAAGTGAAGCAAAGCGCGCGGTCGCCAGGGCCGCCATCGACTACCTGCCGGATGACGGTATTATCGGTGTCGGGACCGGTTCAACGGCGAACTGCTTTATTGATGAGCTGATTGCCGTGCGCGACCGGGTCGAGGCGGCCGTTGCCAGCTCCGAGGCGACCGCCAGCCGCCTGAAAGCCGGCGGCATCCGGGTTGTCGACATGAATCTGGTCGATTCGTTGCCGGTCTACGTCGATGGCGCGGATGAAATCACACAGCACCTGTATATGATCAAGGGCGGCGGGGGCGCGTTGACGCGGGAAAAAATCGTTGCCGCGATTGCGGATAGTTTCGTCTGTATCGCCGATGATTCCAAACTGGTTGACGTTCTGGGGGCATTTCCGCTGCCCATTGAGGTTATCCCGATGGCGCGCAGTCATGTGGCCCGCGAGCTGGTCAGGCTCGGCGGACAACCGCAGCTGCGGGAAGGATTCTTCACTGACAATGGCAACGTCATTCTCGACGTGCGCGGGCTTGAAATAGTGGATCCGGTCGGGCTTGAGGCGGCCCTGAATCAGATCACCGGTGTGGTTACCAACGGCCTGTTCGCCAGGCGTGGTGCGGATGTTGCGTTGATCGGCGGCGCCGAGGGCGTCAAGAAGCTCGAAAAGCGTGTCAGTGCATAAATCGGAGCGGATGCATCTGCCGGACGGCATGCTTATGCAACTATTGTGTAACATTGCCATCCTATATTCTATGGTTTGATAGCCACTTTGCCGCAGGAGGAACCGGTCGTGCCGACAAATACTGATCACACCTCAAAGCAGTTCGATGTCGAACTGGAGGCATTGCGGGCGCGCGTGTTGAAAATGGGCGGACTAGTCGAAGAGCAGATCAAGCTTGCGCTCGAAGCATTGATGACCGGCGATGTTGAGTTGTGCGAACGCGTTGAGCAGAACGACCACAAGGTCAACGCACAAGAGGTTGGCATTGACGAGGACGTGAGTTCGATTATCGCGCGTCGCCAGCCTGCCGCGGGTGACTTGCGCATGTTGATGACCGTAGTCAAGACGATTACCGACCTCGAGCGCATTGGTGATGAGGCGGACAAGATTGCGCGCATGGCCAAGCTGATTTACACGGATGACCGGTTACAGTTGCCGCGCACCGCGGAGATTCGCCACATGTCGCAAATGGCACTTCAGATGCTGCGCAATTCGCTGGACGCTTTTGCCCGACTTGATCTGCCCGCGTCTGCCGAAGTGGTTCGCCAGGATCGCAGTGTCGATGAGGAATTTCGCAGTATCCTGCGCCAGCTGATTACCTTCATGATGGAAGATCCGCGCACCATTTCCCTGTGCATCGAAATCCTGTTCATTGCGAAGGCCATCGAGCGCATCGGCGATCACGCCAAGAATATCTCCGAGTATGTCGTGTATATGGTCAAGGGCAAGGACGTACGTCACGTTTCGCTCGAGGAAATCGAGCGCGAAGTGCTGAGCTGATCGGCCTGCAGTCTTCTCCCTGAATTACTGACGGGTTTGCACCGGTTCGTTCCGGGACGGGGTACCATTTAGTTTTCTCTGGGCATTTACCCCGGTGCGTAATAGCGAATGCAGGAATCGCCTAAGATAGCAGCAGTCGACCTGGGCTCAAACTCATTCAGGCTACAGATCGGCCGAGTCGTTGACGAACAGGTCTATGCGGTTGATTCCCTGCGCGAACCGGTTCGCCTCGCGGCGGGGTTGTCGGCCGACGGGGAACTTGACGAAGCGGCCCAGGAGCGTGCTGTCGCCACCTTGAAACAGTTCGCCCAGCGACTTAGAGAATTTTCTCCCTCGGCGGTCAGGGCCGTCGGTACCAATACCCTGCGCGCGGCTCGCAATTCATCCGAAGTGCTGCCGCGTTTTGAAGCGGCCCTCGGCTTTCCGATCGAAATCGTTGCAGGTCGTGAAGAGGCCCGGCTTATCTACGTCGGGGTCGCGCATGGTCTTGCTCCCAGCAAGGAGAACCGGCTGGTGGTTGATATCGGCGGCGGTTCCACAGAATTTATTATCGGATCGGGGCTTGCGCCGCGCGTGACCGAGAGCCTCTATATGGGCTGCGTGAGCTGGAGTTTGCGCTTCTTCCCCGAGCAGCGGGTGAGCAAGTCCAACATGAAGCGCGCGGAAACCGCTGCTCGCATCGAGCTCGAGGCGATTCGCAAGGAGTACTCCTCAAAGTTCTGGTCTGAAGCGATAGGCTCGTCCGGAACGGCGAGTGCCATCAGTGACGTTCTCGAGGAGAGTGGCTGGTGCCAGTCGGGTATCAACGCGGAAGGTCTGGAACGATTGCGCGCGTCACTAATCGATGCCGGGCACGTCGACAAGATTAACCTGCCGGGTTTGCGCGCGGATCGTGTGCCCGTGCTGCCGGGAGGTGTTGCGATCATGAAGGCGGTGTTCGACGAATTGGGCGTGAGCCACATGAAGATCGCCAGTGGTGCGATGCGCCAGGGCATTCTGTGGGACATGATCGGGCGCCGTCGCCACAAGGATATTCGCGAGACCACCGTGCGCCAGTTCATGAAGCGCTATCACGTCGATATTGCCCAGGCTCACCGCATTGAGCGTCTCGCGAAAAAACTGTATGCGCAATTCTCTCCGGCAGACAAACTGGAATACGGTAACCAGCTGCTTTCCTGGGCTGCACGCTTGCATGAAATCGGCCTTTCCGTTGCACACAGCGGCTTTCACAAGCACTCCGCCTACATCGTAGCCAATGCCGACATGCCAGGCTTTTCGCGTATCGAGCAACACCACATCTCGCTGCTGGTTCGCTCGCACCGCGGTTCCCTGGACAAACTGAAAAACCGGGTCGCAAGCGAAGCCGACTGGACATTGCTGGTTGCGTTGCGGCTGGCCGTACTGATGTATCGCAGCCGCAGCGACCGGCGACTGCCGCGCTTTAGCGCAGTCAAGGACGAATCGAGTTACACGCTCGACATTGACGGCAGCTGGTTTGAGGCCAACCCGCTTACCGCTGCCGAACTGCGCAACGAAATTTCGGCGTGGCGCCGGCTTGGAGTTGATCTCTCGATCCCGTCGCTCGCTGCGGCGGACGATTGAGTCGTCGCAGGCATCGATCCGGTTCTGTGCGTGGCCCGTTTTGAACCGGAGCCGATTTGAACCAGATTGGCGTTGTCAGCTGGAGGCAGGGCTAGCCGAGAAATTCCGGTGACATGACAGCGCGCAGCACGATTTGCCCCTGGTTTTCGCGCACCCGGTATGTAAGCCACCAGATAGCTCCTTTGCGAATCGTCCATGGCAGGGCCTTGGTAGCCAGCAGCTGTGCTGCGACTTCGCCCAGCGTGGGTTGATGCCCCACCACCACGACAGCGCGTCGCGCATCCGGCCATCCGGCGGCATCCAGAACCGCGTTCGCAGACGCACCGGGCGCAATTGCGTCGACCACTTCGAAAGTGTCTGTCAGTGCCCTCGCAGTTTGTTGGGCGCGCTGCGCGGGGCTCGCGATTACCCGCACGTGAGCAGGTAATTGCTGAGCCAACCAGTCTCCCATTTTTCGAGCCTGCTTGTGCCCCTTGCGGGTCAGCTCTCGCTCGAGGTCGGGCAGACCGTCAACGGCTTCGGCGTGGCGCCAGAGGATCAGTTGCATGTTTTTCGCTCGTTGTTGGTCAACGCATTGCCGGGAACAAGCTCCGACAATACGGGCATTTCATGTCGTCACTGTCGCAAGGGGGCTCCGGCTGCAGCATAAAATTCAGCTGGGCTCATGGCTGGTTCCCGTCACCAGAAGACAGCAGCAGAATCGAGTTTGTTCCATTTGGCTCCGAACCCGGAAAGCGAAAATCGTGACTGCGCATGGGCATAGCCTCTCAAATAGGCCAGTACTTCAACATATTCCGGAGTGTCATTGGCCTGTCGCAACTGATCGATCAAATTGGCCGCACTGACGGCATCATTGTGCGCGCCAAGCATGTCCTGCATGCCGGCCAGTCTTTTCAGGAATTTGCGTGCGGCTTTGCGCTTGAACAGCGGCGAGAGCAGTTCGCTGCAATAACGCAGTCGCTTGATGCGGATGCGCAGTTTGTGAATGTCGGCAGCGCTTGAGCGGTCCATTCGTTTTGCCTGCCTGAAGACTCTCCGGTGCGCCCGCTCGAGAACCGAAGAAGCAAACGCGTTGGCCGGTTGGCTGGCGAGCATGCGCTGCTCGACACTGCGGTCTGCTTCCCAGTTCTGTTCGTGAAGTTTCTGTGTCAGGCAAATCATCTGCACCGAATAATCGGGATTCGTCAGGGCAGCGCGCACCTGGCGGCGCGCGAGCGCTCGCAAGCGCGCAGCGGTCCTGGTCACTTCGGCCAGCATTGTCTCGTCGCCAAGCCGCTTACATGCGAGCGGCAAAAACCCGGTCACGAACACGTCCCAGTCCCGCGCTCGCCCGAGTAAGCGACTGGTGTCGTGTAACCATTCGAGTTGGTCGGCAAAATGCTTTTCCGGGATGACCTCGGAGAACACATTAAACACGCTGCGCAACCGTCGCAGCGCGACGCGTGCTTGATGCAGATACTCGATATCACGTGAATGCAGTACTCCGTGTTCGTTGCCCTGCAACTGCGCCATACACTCGAACGCGAGCGTCTTGAAGACGGTGTCGATATCGGCGCCGGCCGGCAGTCGTGGCGTCCTCGCCCTGACCGTTGCCGTGCGCTCGCGCGCGGCCAGGCGATAGCCGCGTTGTGCTTTCGATGCAGATTCGACCCGAACCCCCGGGACGGCTACGATCTGGCGGGCCAGATCAAACAGCGGCGCCAGTTCTCCTTGCTTGAGTTCGAGTTCGACTTCGCAAATCGGTTCGCGACGCTGGCCGGCAACTATGCTTCCCTGATCAAGGCAGATCTCGATTCTTGTATCCGGCACTGGTTCGACAACGGTTGCCTTTCGCACGAAGTCGGTGGTAAACGCGATGCCCAGCGTGGGCAATGCATCGTCAGTCCTGGCGAACTCGACCAACCCGGACTGCCTCACCCACTCCAGGTCGGGAACCGCCTCAGGCGCATCGGCTTCAAGTTCAATCCGCTGTTGCAAGGCACCGCCTGGTGTGCCTGTGGTTTTCAGCGTTTGCACCCAGCGCCTGCGCTGGCGACGCAAACGCAATGCAACGCCTTGTCTGCGCAGGTCAAAATGCGGTGTGTCGTAATACGCTGTGAATAGCTGCAGTCGCGAAGTCTTGCCAGTGAGCAGTGGTGACAGACCAGACAGTCGCCAGAACTGCCGCGTCGAAGATGCAGGCAGGCTCAGTTTGAGTTCGGTTTCGACGGGTGGCGCCGACGCTTCATGTCCTGTTACCGAAGAACTGGCTAACGACATGGCCACACGGTGTCAGGCAAATCAAGCCTGCGTTGTCCCAGGCCTTGCGCTGAGTGTGTCCAGCAAAAAAAGTTGCGAGGAAAATGCTTGTTTGTTTTGTGGGCGAACACGCCGGTACTTTCCGTCGCCGTCCATCGACCAAGCCTGGGTGTTGTCGGCGAGCGCATTTCGTAGCGATTCATTGATGACGCGCTTTTTGAGCTCTGGATCGAGGATCGGAAAGCAGACCTCGATGCGTCTGAAGAAATTACGATCCATCCAGTCCGCACTGGCAAGATAGACCGAGTCGGTGCTGACAAAATGAAACACGCGGTGATGCTCCAGAAAGCGCCCGATGACCGAGCGTACCCGGATATTTTCAGACACACCGGGAATTCCCGGTCGTAGCGCGCAAACACCACGCACGATCAGGTCGACCCGGACGCCAGCCTGGGACGCGAAATACAGCGCAGTGATGATTTCCGGTTCCAGCAACGAATTCATCTTTGCGATGACGCCGGCGGGCTTGCCGGCCTGCACTGATTCAACTTCACGACGGATGGAGTCGAGCACGCGTGAGTGCAGCGTAAACGGTGACTGCCACAGGTGCGCAAGCTTGCTCGCTTTGCCGAGTCCGGTTAGCTGCATGAATACATCGTTTACATCGGAGCAGACCCGTTCGTTGCAGGTAAACAGGCCGAAGTCAGTGTACAGCGTGGCGGTACGGGCGTGGTAGTTCCCCGTGCCCAGATGCACATAGCGTTTGAGGCCATTGTTCTCGCGCCGGACCACCATCGCCATTTTGGCGTGGGTTTTATGCCCGACCACGCCATAGACCACATGGGCACCCGCTTCTTCGAGTTCCTGGGCAAGCTTGATGTTGGCTTCCTCGTCAAAGCGCGCCAACAGCTCTACCACCACCGTGACTTCCTTGCCGCTGCGCGCGGCATTGATGAGTGCTTCCATCAACTCGGACTGACTGCCGGTTCGATATACGGTCTGCTTGATTGCGACGACGTTCGGATCGACCGCGGCTTGCTGGACGAAACTGATGACCGGCTTGAATGACTGGTATGGGTGATGCAGCAGGACGTCACCATTTTGCATGGCGGTAAAGATGTCGGGTTCCTGCTTCAGTGCCTCCGGAAGTCCGGGCACGAAAGGTCTGAATTTCAGATCCGGCCGATCAACCAGATCGGGTATTTGCATCAGGCGAACCAGATTGACAGGCCCGTTGACCTGATACAGGTCGTCCTTTGACAAATGGAACTGCTGCAGCAGAAATTCGGATATTTCGGTCGAGCATAAATCGGCAACTTCCAGCCGCACGGCATCCCCGAAGTTGCGTTGTGGCAACTCGACCTGCAAGGCAATGCGCAGGTTTGTCACCTCTTCTTCGTCAACATACAGATCCGAATTGCGAGTGACGCGGAACTGGTAACAGCCCTTGACTTCCATGCCGGCAAACAGCTCGTTGACATGGGCATGAATGATGGACGAGAGAAATACGAAAGAGGTGTTCGATCCGGCAATTTCTTCCGGCAACTGAATCACCCGAGGCAGAATTCGTGGTGCCTGCACCAGCGCGATGCCGGAGTTGCGGCCAAAAGCGTCCTTGCCGGAAAGCTCTACTGCGAAGTTGAGGCTCTTGTTCAGAATGCGCGGGAAAGGATGAGCAGGATCGAGACCGATCGGTGTCATCACCGGCATGATCTCGCGCATGAAGTAGGACTTGATCCAGGCGCGTTGCGCGTCGTTCCAGACATGGCGTCTGAGAAACTCGATTCCCTCGCCGGCCAACTGGGGCAGCAGTTGGTCGTTCCACAGTGCGTATTGCTGTTCGACCAGTTCATGTGCCGTTGCCGTTACCTGCCGGAACACGGCATTCGGCGCCTCGCCGTCGGCACCACCTGCTTCGACGCCGAGATCGATCTGCGCTTTCAGGCCGGCAACGCGGATTTCAAAGAATTCATCCAGGTTGCTCGACACGATGCAAAGAAAGCGTAGTCGCTCGAGCAGCGGCATCTCCGGGTCCTCGGCCTGGGCGAGCACACGTCGGTTGAACTCGAGCTGCGACAACTCGCGGTTGAGAAACAGTTTGGGATCGGCAATGGCTTTGCGCGGCGGCTTGGTGCCCGCCAGTATTGCTTTGCGCCGGCGTGCCCGGTCGGTGGGCGTGGCGCCCGCGATGGACTGGGCTTCAGCTTTGTTGAACAACATAGTTTTTCATGGACCGGTCAGCACGCCGGTCTATACAGAAAGACCCGCGGCAGGTTAATTCAACGTTCCGGGGGCACGTATCCGTCCGCACTATCGGCGCCGGCCCCGAAGAAGTACTTCTCGGTTTGTTCCATTAGATACTTGCGTGCAGCCGGATCCGCCAGATTGAGGCGATTCTCATTCACCAGCATCTTCTGGTGTTCCAGCCAACCCTGCCACGCCTGCTGGGAGACATTTTCGAAGATGCGTTTGCCAAGTTCACCGGGAAACGGCGGAAATTGCATGCCTTCCGCCTCCATCTCGAGCTTGATACATCTAACTGTTCTACTCATAGCGGACCGTGCAGGATTGGTCGAGTTATATTGCAGATTTGTGACACGCGAACAACAAGTTCGAGCGCTCGCGACTGCAAAAGTTCGTCACATTATAGATAACTGGGCAATAACCAGCTATCAGACCGGCTTTTGCAGTACCCGCGAGTTTCGTTGATAGTTATAGAGGGCTGCCTTGCGCGCCGGGAGTTCCGACAGTGGCGCATTCGCGAATCCATGTTCGATGAACCAGTGCGATGTGACCGTGGTCAGCACGAACAAGCGTTGCAGTTTCAAATTGCGGGCGCGTTTTTCAATTTCGCGCAATAGTAGTTCGCCTGCGCCGGCGTTGCGGAAATTCGGATCTACCGCCAGGCAGGCCAACTCGCCGGCCTTTTCGTCCATCGACGGATACAGCGCAGCGCAGCCGACAATCAGCTTGTCATGTTCCAGTACGATGAAACGATCGATTTCGATTTCGAGCAGCTCACGTGAGCGCTTGGTCAACGCACCTTGTGCTTCCAGCGGTTCGATCAGCTGCAATATGCCGCCGACATCCTCGATGTTTGCCTGGCGCACCTGCTCCAGTGAATCCTGACTGATCATCGTACCCACGCCTTCGTGGGTGAACAGTTCGAGCAACAGGCCACCATCGAGCTTGCGGTCAACCAGATGAACCCGGGTCGTGCCGCCCCGGCAAGCCTTGATGACAACGGGAAGGTACTGGTTCGAAAATCGTCTGGCGTTGGCTTTCTCGGCCTCATTGAGCAGGTTTTGCGCATCGGAAACGGTGAGCTCGCGCAAGAGCTCACCGTCATGATCGGTCAGCCCGGGCTCATCGGTAAGAAAAATCAGTTTGTTGGCCTGCAGGGCAACGGCGCACTCGGCGGCAACATCCTCCAGGGTGAGATTGAAAATCTCACCGGTGGGCGAATATCCCAGGGGTGAAATCAACACCAGCTCGTTGTCATCGAGCCTGCGGCGTATGGCTTCGGCTTCAATTTTGCGAACTTCGCCCGTATAGAGCATGTCCACGCCATCGACGATACCGCGCGGCCGCGCCACCACGAAATTGCCGGACGCAACCCGGATTTCGCTGCCCGCCATCGGGGAATTGGGCAGACCCATCGACAACAGCGCTTCGATTTCCACTCGAAGCCGCCCGCTCGCCTGTTTGGCGCAGCCCAGCGCGCCCTCATCGGTTACGCGCACGCTGCCGGCATAGGTTTGTTTGATGCCACGCAGATCGAGTTCGCGTTCAATCTGCGGGCGGGCGCCGTGTACCAGCACCAGCCTGACGCCAACGCTGGCGAGCAGGTTGAGATCGTGAGTCAATTCAACGAAATTGCCGTCCTCCACGACCTCGCCGCCAAAGGCAACGACGAAGGTGCGGCCACGGAACCCATGTATGTATGGTGCAGCGGCGCGAAACCACTGCACAAATGCCGAAGCCGAAGAGGCGGACATATCCATCGAAAGCGCTTTCGCGGTCCGGGGCGCGCTAGTTGCCCGCCGCCGGTTTCCCGGCCATCGATTGCGGATTCATCAATGCTGCGACTGCCTGCATGGAGGCCATCGTAACGGGCCGCCGCCTACTTCGGAGCCATCCGAATGGCACCGTCGAGACGAATGACCTCACCGTTGAGCATGACATTCGAGCAAATCGATTGCACCAGTTGCGCATATTCGGCGGGGCGGCCCAGACGTGACGGAAATGGCACCTGTTTGCCAAGGGAATCCTGCACTTCGGGAGGCATGCCCTTGAGCATCGCAGTTTCGAAAATGCCTGGCGCAATCGTAAGCACCCGGATGCCGCTGCGCGACAGGTCGCGGGCTATCGGCAAGGTCATGCCAACCACGCCACCCTTGGAAGCGGAGTAGGCAGCCTGGCCGATCTGGCCGTCAAATGCGGCAACTGACGCGGTATTCACGATCACACCGCGTTCGCCTTCGGCATTGGCGTCCTGCTTTGCCATGGCATCGGCAGCCACGCGAATCATGTTGAAAGTGCCGATTAGGTTGATGTTGATCACGCGCGCAAAGCTGTCCAGCCGGTGTGGGCCGTCGCGCCCGATAGTCTTTTCACCAATCGCGATTCCGGCGCAGTTTACCAGTCCCTGCAATCCGCCAAACTGCTTCAAGGCGGCTTCGACTGCGGCTTTGGCGTGTTCTTCTTTGGTGACGTCGCACTCGATGAACTTTGTTTGCTCGCCAAGTTTGGACGCGAGCGCCTCGCCCGCTCCGCCGGACAGATCGGCGATGATGACGTTGCCACCCGCGGCAGCAAACATTTCGGCGGTTGCGGCACCCAGCCCCGATGCGCCACCAGTGACGACGAAAGTATTGTTTCTGATGTCCATGGTCTACGGGTCTTTCCGTTCAGGTTTGTGGAAACGGCGAAGTATAGCGAGACGATCGTCAGAAGTCGCCCCAGCGCAACTGGATGGCAGCCAGCGCGGCCATGGCGGCTGTTTCGGTACGCAAAACGCGCGGCCCCATTCGCACCGCCTGGAATCCCCGGCGTTGGGCCGCTGCAATCTCGCCTGGGGCCAGTCCGCCTTCCGGGCCGACCAGCAACACGATGCGCCTGACCTGCGGTGCAAGATTGTTTAAGCCCGTTTGTCCATCCGGAGCCAACAGCAATCGCAACTCGTCCTCGCCGGTGTCGACCGTGCATTGCCCGAGCCAGTCGTGCAAACGTTGCGGCTCAGCGATATCGACCAGGCGGTTGCGCCCGCACTGCTGAGTGGCGGCGATTGCGAGTTTGCGCCAGTGCTCGTATTTACGCGCCGCGCGCTCCGCGGTGAGCTTGACGACACTGCGCTCGGTCGCCAGGGGCTGGATTGCAGAAATTCCCAGTTCCACTGCTTTCTGGATCGTGAAGTCCATACGCTCGCCGCTCGAGATGCCCTGAGCCAGCGTGAGCTCCAGAGGTGATTCTGTGTCGTTGTCTACGAATGGGCCAGTTCTTGCTACAACTAGATCACGATCAATACGACAGATGCTGGCTTCATATTCGCCGCCAAGCCCGTCGAACAGGATTACGGGGTCACCCATGCCGAGTCGAAGTGCCTTGATTGCATGGTGAGCGATTTCGGCGGGCAAACGCACTTCAGCACCACTGCCGAGTTTGTCGGGAATGTAAAAGCGGGCACCTGATTTGACACGGTGCTTATTTGACATGGTGCTTTTGTAAGCTCTTGTTCATTGTTAAAATTCTGCCATGCTAAACACGACGGGTCATGACTTCTACGGGCGCAATCGTTCGCCCGTCATGGTCCCGGCATGGCTTTTGGAAAGATACTGAGTCTGTGGTCGCGCCAAATCCGGTTCCGTCAGCAACATCACCATCATCATTACCTTCCCGAGCAGTGGAGCAGGAACCGGACGAGCCTCCGTTGCCGGCAACAGCCGGTCATCCATTCGCGCCTGCTAGCGGCCGGTTGAGCCGGCGCCGTCGTGCCGGGCGTCTCCGGCGAACCGAACCTCCTTTCGAAGTTGCGGTCGAAGTTACAGTTTCAAAGCACTTTTTCTAGATGGAAGCGGCACTCAGTAAATCGGCAAGCACCCTGGAACGCGTTGACGCAGTCGTGCGCCGCGTCGCCGCCGAAGAGGTCATGCCGCGTTACCTGAAGGTTGCTCACAAGCGCAAATCCGACGGCAGTCTGCTCACCGAAGCCGACGTTGCAGCCCAGGACAGGCTGTCGCAGTTGCTACCCACGATCGTGCCAGCGCCGGTTATTGGCGAGGAAATGCCCCTGGAGGTTCAGCAGGAGCGCTGGTCGGCGGGGCGCAATGGAGTCTGGTGTGTTGATCCGATTGACGGCACCTCGAACTTCGTAAACGGGCTGCCGTATTTCGCAATCTCTGTCGCCCTGATGCGACAAGGGCGTAGCGTACTGGGTGTGGTCTACGATCCGGTAGCGGATGAAATGTTCAGCGCCGAACGCGGTGGTGGCGCGTTCCTCAATGGCGAGCGCCTGCCAATCAAGGAGCACGTGCCGCAACTGCGAAGGGCGATGGCTGAAGTCGACTTCAAACGCTTGTCTGCCCCGCTGGCTCAGGCGCTTGCCGCTTCACCACCGTACTCCTCGCAGCGCAATTTCGGTGCAAGCACGCTTGAGTGGTGCTATGTCGCCGCCGGTCGCTTCGACGTCTATCTGCATGGCGGCCAGAAATTGTGGGACTACGCGGCGGGTTCACTCATCCTCGAAGAGTCCGACGGACTGATGTGTTCGCTGGACAACGACGACTTCTGGGCCGACGAGGGCTGGAAGCGCTCGGTTCTTGCGGCACGGTCCCAGGAGCTGTTCGAGGAGTGGGTGCGCTGGGTTCGCGCCCGTATGTAAGACCAGCTCCTGCTGGACCGACACACTCTCGCATCATGCCCGCGCCGGTTGTCTTGACCGGGTAACGCCGAGCCGGTATTGTCGCTGGTTTTCCGCGAAAACTGCCGCCTCAGGTGCTCCCATGGAATTGACAGAAGCCCAGACCACCGAACTGACCGGTGCCGAGATCGTTTCACGCTGCCTAGCTGAGGAAGGGGTGGAGTTCGTATTCGGCTACCCGGGTGGTGCGGTTCTGCCGATCTACGACGAATTGTTCAAGCAGGACAAGGTCAAGCACATCCTCGTTCGCCACGAGCAGGCCGCGGTCCATGCTGCCGACGCGTATTCGCGTTGCACCCGCAAAGTCGGGGTGGCGCTGGTGACGTCCGGGCCCGGCGTGACCAACGCGGTAACCGGCATTGCAACCGCGTATATGGATTCGATTCCGATGGTTGTCATTACCGGGCAGGTGCCCACCCACGCCATCGGGCAGGACGCTTTCCAGGAAGTGGACACCGTTGGCGTGACGCGTCCGTGCGTCAAGCACAACATCCTGGTCAAGGACGTCAAGGACATAGCACCCGCGATCAAGAAAGCGTTTTACCTGGCCGCAACGGGCCGGCCGGGACCGGTCGTGGTGGACATCCCCAAGGATACGACGATCGACAAAGCCAATTTCTTCTATCCGAAGACGGTGTCGCTGCGTTCCTACAATATGGTCACCAAAGGCCATAGCGGCCAGATCAGGAAGGCGATCCAGTTATTGATGCAGGCCAAGCGTCCGGTTATCTACTCCGGCGGCGGCGTCATTCTCGGCAATGCCGCCGAGGATCTGACCAAACTGGTGCGTAAGCTGGGCTTTCCATGCACCAATACCCTGATGGGCTTGGGCGGCTATCCGGCGACGGATTCCCAATTCCTCGGCATGTTGGGCATGCACGGGACCTACGAAGCCAACATGGCTATGCAGAACTGCGACGTCCTTGTCGCAATCGGCGCGCGTTTCGATGACCGGGTTATCGGCGATCCGAAACACTTCGCCCAGGAAAGCCGCAAGATCATCCATATTGATATCGATCCTTCGTCCATTTCGAAGCGGGTGCGGGTTGACGTGCCGATTGTCGGAGACGTCAAGGAAGTGCTCACCGAACTGGACAATCAGCTCGAGCAGACTTCGGACAAGCCTGACCAGGAGGCGCTCAAACAATGGTGGGCGCAGATCGCGACGTGGCGCTCGCGCGATTGCCTCAAGTTCGACCGCAACAGCGAAATCATCAAGCCCCAGCTGGTGGTGGAAAAGCTTTACGAACTGACCAAAGGGCAGGATATCTACGTCACGTCCGACGTTGGCCAGCACCAGATGTGGGCAGCGCAGTTCTATAAATTCGACGAGCCGCGCCGCTGGCTCAATTCCGGCGGCCTCGGCACCATGGGAGTCGGCTTGCCCTATGCAATGGGCGTGCAGTTTGCCCACCCCCAGGCCACAGTGGTTTGCATCACCGGCGAGGCAAGTATCCAGATGTGCATCCAGGAACTGTCCACGGCGAAGCAGTACGGCTTGCCGTTAAAGATCGTCAACCTCAATAACCGGTACATGGGCATGGTCCGGCAGTGGCAGGAATTCTTCCATGGCAACCGCTACGCGGAATCCTACATGGATGCCTTGCCCGACTTCGTCAAGCTGGCCGAGTCCTATGGGCACGTGGGCATGCGTATCGAAAAGCCGGGTGAAGTCGAAGCTGCGCTGAAAGAAGGCTTTTCACGCAAGAATGAACTGGTGTTCATGGATTTCGTCACCGATCAGACAGAGAACGTTTTTCCCATGGTGCCCGGCGGGAAGGGTCTGTCTGAAATGATCCTCGTGTGAGGAACTGACCGGGCTTTTCACTCTGATATAACCAGAAAACATGCGTCACATTATTTCCCTGCTTCTGGAGAATGAAGCAGGTGCGCTCTCTCGTGTTTCGGGCCTGTTCTCGGCAAGGGGTTACAACATCGAGTCGCTCACCGTCGCACCGACTGAGGATCCATCGTTGTCGAGGATGACCATCGTGACCAGCGGGTCCGATGACGTGATCGAGCAGATCAACAAACAGCTCAACAAACTCGTGGACGTGGTCAAGGTGGTCGATCTCTCGGAAGGCATGCACATCGAGCGTGAGTTGATGCTGGTGAAAGTACGCGCGACCGGCAAGGATCGCGAAGAGATGAAACGTATATCCGACATATTCCGTGGTCGCATTCTCGACGTTACCGACAAGACCTACACAATAGAATTGACGGGAACCGGTGCAAAACTCGATGCTTTTATCGAAGCATTGGACAAGGGCGCCATTCTTGAAACGGTACGCACTGGTGCCTCCGGCGTTGGGCGAGGCGACCGCATTCTGAAAGTGCAGTAAGTCAGGCGCAGACGCGTCCGTCCGGCGGCAAGGGGCGGGTGATTCCGGCGCGACAACATAATCAAGAGGGGAACATGAAGGTCTATTACGACAAGGACGCCAACCTGCGTCTGATCAAGGGGAAAAAAGTCACTATCCTGGGCTATGGATCGCAAGGGCATGCTCATGCCCTGAATCTCAAGGACTCGGGCGTGAAGGTTGCCGTCGGACTGCGCAAGGACGGTTCGTCCTGGAGCAAGGCGAAGAAAGCCGGATTTGAGGTCAAGGAGATGGGTGCGGCCGTCAAGGGCGCGGATGTGGTGATGATGTTGCTGCCAGACGAGCACATTGCCGATGTGTACCGTAACGACGTCGAACCCAATATCAAGAAAGGCGCAACCGTTGGTTTTGCGCACGGATTCAATATTCATTTCGGGCAGGTGAAGCCGCGTGCCGACCTGGATGCCGTTATGGTCGCGCCGAAAGCGCCCGGGCACACCGTACGCTCAACCTATGCGCAGGGCGGTGGCGTTCCTTGCCTGATCGCGGTGCACCAGAACCCCAGCAAGAAAGCGCGTGACGTGGCGTTGTCCTACGCTGCCGCGATCGGTGGCGGCAAGGCGGGCGTTATCGAGACCAATTTCCGAGAGGAAACCGAGACAGACCTGTTCGGCGAGCAGGTCGTGCTGTGTGGCGGCACGACGGCGCTGATTCAGGCCGGATTCGACGTGTTGGTGGAAGCCGGCTATGCGCCGGAGATGGCCTACTTCGAGTGCCTGCACGAATTGAAGCTCATCGTCGACCTTATCTATGAAGGCGGCATCGCCAATATGCGCTATTCGGTTTCCAACAATGCCGAGTACGGTGACATTACCCGCGGGCCGCGTATCATTACCGAAGAGACCAAGAACGAGATGCGCCGCATCCTCAAGGAAATCCAGACCGGAGCCTACGCGCAGGAGTTCTTGCTTGAGAACCAGACCGGGGCGACCAAACTGACCTCGATGCGCCGCATTGCCAGCGAGGACCAGATCGAGGTGGTGGGTGAGCGTCTGCGCGCCATGATGCCCTGGATCAAGGCCAACCGGCTCGTCGACAAGTCGAAGAACTGACCGGCTCCTGGTCAATCG
>JASFUE010000009.1:0-21110 GCA_050050435.1 Burkholderiales bacterium
CAGTCCGGAAGAAGTCGCCGGACGTTACGATTTTCCGTCGCTGCACGGCAGCCATCTCGTTGGCCATACGCGCATGGCGACCGAGTCGGCGGTTACGCCGGACCGGGCCCATCCGTTTACCGCGGGCGAGGATTTTTGCCTGGTTCACAACGGTTCGCTGTCCAACCCCTACCAGATCCGGCGCAAGCTCGAGCCGCTGGGTATTCGCTTCGATACCGATAACGATACCGAGGCGGCCTGCCGTTATTTCGAATGGCGTATGCGCGAAGGTGACGATCTCGAAGCAGCCATTCGCAACGGCTTCGAGGAACTGGACGGGTTTTACACTTTTCTCATGGGCTCGAGCAATCAACTGGCACTGGTGCGCGATGCCTTTGCCTGCAAGCCGGCGGTGGTTGCCGAGACTGATGACTACGTCGCGGTATCGTCCGAGTACCGCTCGCTGGCAAAGCTGCCCGACGTCAGGAATGCCCGGGTATTCGAGCCGGTTCCAGAGGAGATTTACGTATGGAGCGTAGCGTGAGCGCCGCGCGCGCCGTGGCGGCGGCAGAGACGACATTCGACCTGGCAACGCAACCACTGCGTGAACTCAACCGGTTCCTGCACCGGGACCTGGCCGGCGAAAAAATAAAGCGGGTCAACGTCGTCAATCCCGATGGCACACACAACATTGCCGTGGGCGTGGATGCACCAGTCGAGATTCACGTAGACGGGCATGCGGGCTATTACTGCGCCGGCATGAACAAGCAGGCGCATGTCACCGTCAACGGTAACGTCGGCCCGGGAGTGGCCGAAGGCATGGTATCCGGAACCGTTCACGTCAACGGTTTTGCATCGGTATCGGCAGGGGCGGCCGGGCACGGCGGCCTGCTGGTTATCGAGGGTGATACGTCACTTCGCTGCGGTATTTCGATGAAAGGCATCGACATCGTGGTTGGCGGATCTGTGGGCGATTTCTCGGCTTTCATGGCGCAGGCCGGACGTCTGTTGATTTGCGGCGATGCCGGTGAAGCGCTCGGCGATTCGCTCTACGAAGCGGTGATCTACGTTCGCGGAAAAGTCGCATCGTTTGGCGCCGACGCACATGAGGAGCCGATGACCGAGGCCGATTACAGCGCGGTGGCGGACTTGCTGGCGCGCGCCGGGATGAAGCATGACCCGAAGCAGTTCCGGCGGGTTGCATCGAAACGCGAGCTGTATCACTGGAATGCCGATGCCAACCAGGAATACTGAGCAAGTACCCACATTTGTGAGCAAGACGGGCCGCCGGACAACACGAGTAGCGTGAGGACGACATGAATACACCAGTGGAATTGCAACACCACATCCAGCGCGAGGAAAGCGCCGGTTACGATCGAAAAATCATCGACTATATCCAGCGCGCATCGGCGACCGGCTTGTACGAGATCCGCGGTCTCGGCGCCAAGCGCAAGGTGCCGCACTTTGACGATCTGGTTTTCCTGGGCGCGTCGATGTCGCGCTATCCCCTCGAGGGCTACCGGGAAAAGTGCCTCACGCGCACGGTGCTCGGCACGCGTTACGCGAGCAAGCCGGTTGAGCTGGATATTCCAATCACCATTGCCGGCATGAGCTTTGGCTCGCTCTCGGCCAACGTCAAGGAGGCGCTGGGACGGGCGGCAAGCGAGCTGGGAACTTCGACGACCACCGGTGACGGCGGAATGACTCCGGAAGAACGACAATCGTCGAAGACCCTGGTATATCAGTGCCTGCCATCGCGATATGGGTTCAATCCCGATGACGTGCGCAAGGCCGATGCCATCGAAATGGTGATCGGTCAGGGCGCCAAGCCCGGTGGTGGTGGCATGCTGCTGGGTCAGAAAATCAATCCGCGGGTCGCGAAAATGCGCGTACTTCCTGAAGGAGTCGATCAGCGCTCGGCGTGCCGGCACCCGGACTGGACCGGCCCCGACGATCTCGCCATCAAGATCCGCGAATTACGCGAGATCACCGACTGGGAGATCCCGATCTATGTGAAGGTCGGCGCCACCCGGACATTTCACGACGTCAAACTCGCGGTTCATTCCGGTGCTGACGTAATCGTGGTCGATGGGATGCAAGGCGGTACGGCAGCAACCCAGTCGGTGTTCATCGAGCACGTGGGCATTCCGACGCTGGCAGCGGTACGCCAGGCCGTCGATGCGCTCGAGGATCTCGACATGAAAGACAAGATTCAACTGATCGTCTCCGGCGGCATTCGCACCGGTGCGGACGTAGCCAAGGCACTGGCAATGGGTGCAGATGCAGTTTCCATTGGCCAGGGCGTGCTGATGGCGCTCGGTTGCAACAGTGAAACCTACATCCGCAACGGCGCGCATCACAGTGCGGTAAAGGATTACGGGAAAGTCGGTACCGCGCCCGGTTACTGCCATCACTGCCAGACCGGCCTGTGTCCGGTCGGCATCACCACACAGGAGCCTGATCTGGAGCAGCGACTGGAGCCGGCGGTTGGTGCAAAGCGCGTTCGCAATTACCTGAGGACGCTCAACATGGAACTGACCACGATCGCACGTGCCTGCGGCAAGCAGAATGTCCACCACCTCGAACGCGAGGATCTGATGGCGCTGTCGGTAGAAGCGGCGGCGATGGCGCAAGTGCCACTGGCCGGCACGCAATGGATTCCGGGAGCCAATGACCACGGATAACAACAAGACCCGATCGTCTGGCGAGCCCGGCGCACCCAATGCCGAAGCCGGATCACCGGAAACCCGTCCCGGTGCAGTGGCCCCAGACGGGCGCTCGCTCGACCGTTACATCGGCAACGTGGTGCGTGAGTTGCGGCTCAGGGACAAGCTCACCATTACCGAAGTGGCGGCGATGGCCGGCATTTCGCGCGGCATGGTTTCGAAGATTGAAAACGGTCAGGTGTCGAGCAGCCTCGACACGCTTTCGCGGCTTGCCCAGGCGCTCGGCGTTTCGCTCTCGCACCTGTTCCGTCATTACAACGTACCGGCTGGTGGTGCCCAGCACGTCAAGGCCGGACAGGGGATGGAGGTGGTGCGCCGCGGTACCAAACGCGGCCACACCTATCATCTGCTTGCCTACGACCAGGGACCGAAAAAAACCTTCGAGCCCTTCTTCATCATCATGGATGATGCCTCCGAAGTGTTTCCGACGTTCGAGCATCCGGGCACCGAGTTTGTCTATGTGCTCAAGGGGCGCCTGGAGTATCGTCACGGGCAGCAGCGCTATCTGCTCGAGCCGGGTGACTCACTGACCTTTCGCGGAGACATTCCGCATGGTCCGGAGCATCTGATAGAAACCCCGATACATCTGCTCTCCATCATCATGTACGGGGCTGACGCCTGAAGCGACACCCTTGCGTCCGCATGCGCTGCGGGTGCAAACCGTGTTGGAGGAAACCCGATGGTCAAAATCGAAAAGGCGCGGGATGCCGATATTCCCGCGTTGCTGTCCTTGTTGCAGGCCTTGTTCGTGATTGAAAAGGATTTCGAAGCGGACGCGGATCGTCAGCGCCGGGGCCTGCAGGCGTTGATCAATGCTTCCGGTGAACAGGCGGTGTTGCTGGTAGCCCGTGTCGAAGACTCCGTGGTCGGGATGGCGAGCGTGCAGTTGGCGATTTCAACTGCGCAAGGCGCGCCTTCAGCCTGGATCGAGGATGTCATCGTCAGTCAGCGGCATCGTGGCAAGGGCATCGGTCGTGCGCTGCTCCACGCCGTCGTTGGCTGGGCCAGTGACCAGGGCGCAACCCGTGCCCAGTTGCTGGCAGACCGCGACAATGCGGCTGCCCTGTCTTTTTATGCCCGCTGTGGCTTGCAACCGACCAATCTGATTGCGCTGCGAATCCCCGATCTCACCCGATTCGAATAAAAAAAACGGGCGCCCCGAAGGACGCCCGTAAGGGGAGGAGAGGTGTTGCAGGGGTTTTACAGGTGATAAGCGACTTCGCCGTGCTGGGTAGCGTCGAGGCCTTCTCTTTCCTCGTCTTCCGGTACCCGCAGGCCGATAACCGCATCGATGATCTTGAACAGGATGAAACTGATTACGCCGGTCCAGATCACTGTGACCAGGACACTGATAATCTGCACCATGACCTGTCCGCCCATCGAAACGCCCTCGGCATAGCCGCCGCCACCGAATGAAGTCGAGGCGAGGAAGCCGGTGCCGATGGCGCCGATGATTCCGCCCACGCCGTGCACGCCGAATACATCCAGCGAGTCGTCATAGCCGAACATCGACTTCAGACCGGTCACTGCCCAGAAGCAGACCACACCGGCGATGATGCCGAGAATGATTGCGCCCATCGGGCCAACGAAAGCACAAGCCGGCGTAATCGCAACCAGGCCGGCAACTGCGCCGGAGGCGCCACCGAGCATGGTCGGCTTGCCGCGGGCGAGCCATTCAATGAACATCCAGCCCAGTACTGCCGCTGCCGTGGCCAGTTGGGTGTTGACGAGCACCAGGCCTGCAGTGCCGTCGGCGGCGAGTTCACTACCGACGTTGAAACCGAACCAGCCGACCCACAGCAGCGAAGCGCCGACCATGGTGAAGGTCAGGTTATGCGGCGGCATTGCTTCCTTGCCGTAGCCGATACGCTTGCCCAGCACCATACATCCGACCAGGGCTGCGATACCGGCATTGATATGCACCACGGTACCACCGGCAAAGTCCATCGCGCCCAGACCTGCGAGGTAGCCACCGCCCCACACCATGTGTGCGATCGGGATGTAGCACAGGAACAGCCACAGGGCCATGAACCACAACACGGCGGAGAACTTGATCCGCTCCGCGAACGCGCCCACGATCAGCGCAGGCGTAATGGCTGCGAAGGTAAGCTGGAAGGTGACGAACACATATTCCGGAATCGTTCCGCTCAGGGTGTCTGGCGTAATGCCCGAGAGGAAGGACTTGCCGAAGCCGCCGTAGATCGCGTTGAACGGTCCTTCGGTAAAAGCAAGGCTGTAGCCGAACAGCGCCCACAGGATCGACAGCATGGCAAAAGTAACGAAAACCTGCATCAGCACCGACAGCATGTTCTTGGCACGGACCAGACCGCCATAGAACAGTGCCAGACCAGGAACGGTCATCATGACGACGAGGACAGTGGCAACGATCATCCAGCTGGTGTCACCGGAATTCAGAGCGTCCTGCGCCAGGGCCGGCGTGGCAACACTGAGAATGCCCGCCAGCATTGAAAGTGAAAGTAGTTTCCTGAGCATTCTTGTACTCCCTTACAGTGCGTCCGCGCCGGTTTCACCGGTACGGATCCGAATGACCTGCTGGAGGTCGAAAACGAAAATCTTGCCGTCACCGATCTTGCCGGTGTTGGCAGACTTCTCGATCGCCTCAATGGCTTGATCGAGGACATCGTCCTTGATCGCCGCTTCGATTTTGACCTTGGGCAGGAAGTCGACGACATATTCGGCACCCCGATATAGCTCGGTGTGGCCTTTCTGCCGGCCGAATCCCTTGACTTCGGTCACGGTGATGCCCTGTACGCCAATGGCGGACAGCGCTTCTCGCACCTCGTCAAGCTTGAACGGCTTGATAACTGCACTCACGAGTTTCATGTTGTCTCCGTGCTTTGATGTGTGGTCCGGACTTGAGCCGGGTTTGATTACGAGCGCCCAACCGTTATTTCTGGAAGGCGCCAATTCGATTGAACCAGCGACGACACCGGATTGCAGTTTGTATGCCAGTAACAAAAATACATTTTAATCAATGGCATACATCAACTCTCCCTTAATACCGTGGTAATTATGCACCACTATGATGCATTACTGTGTTTTTCTGCACCAATACGGTGCGCATGCCAGGTAGCCATCCCGAGCCCGCTTTTTCTGCCTGAAATGCGCTTGAATGCAGCGTTATGACAGGCCGGGCCGGTTGCCGGGACGCCGCTGCCGGAAAATCCGGGGCGAGCGCAGCGTCCCGGTCATGCGGCTATATCAGAAGCTCTTCGATACCGAGAAGTAGACGCGGTCCTCGGCTTCCGGGGACGGATTATCGATGTCGGTATCGGTCCAGCCGAGTTCGAAATCGAGGCCGGTGTAGCTGTAACCGGCGTAGATCTTGTAGTCGTCATAGTCGTTGGTGTCGTTGGGGACGCCGCCACTGCTGCCATCGAGCATGGTCGTGCCCCAGCTCCCGCCAACGCTGATGCCCATCGGGAAGGTATAAGCGGCGGCGACGTTGAAATAGCCGGAGCCCTTGCCGTCGGTTACGCCGAACCAGTCATCGCTGACGGTGTAGTAGTAGCTGGCACTGATCCATTTCCAAGAACCGGTGGCATAGACTTCGTCAGTGTTGGCGCCGCTGGCTCCCGGATAATCGTAGTGGATGAGGCCGAGGTCCACGCCCCAGTCGCCCCAGCTCTTTTTCCAGCCACCGTAGACGTCGATTTCGACCGACGAAGCCGATTCGCCAGTCCAGCTCACATTCGAGCCCCAGGTTCCAACGTAGAAACCGGTCGCTGCACTCTCCCAGTCGAAGCCGCCCTGGACGGCCGGCTTTTCACTGGTTTGCGAAATACCACGGAATATATAGTCCGAAGTGAAGGTGACGTTGGCGCTGATTGGAATCGGGTCGTCCTCGGCCAGTGCAACGCCGGGCAGTGCGAGTGCGGCCGCGACCAGCGCGGCCTTCTTGTGCTTGAGCATTTAGCAGGTCTCCTGTTACAGGTTGGTTAAACGATCGAAATCGTGATGTTGCGTTGCGCAATCCCCGTGCCAGCGATATGTGGCCTTTATAGTCAATGAGTTAACATAAATTCTTGAAAAGTTCTGCTGCATGGCCGCACCATGCTGATGCGGGCTTTGCAGCTGGTGCACCGGTCTGGAGCAGAGAGATCACGCCGCTTTTGGTTACACTCGCCCAAGGGGGACGAGGATCATGGAACGCAAAGTCATTGATGAAATCACCCGCCGGGTCGACGAACTGATCGCCAATTCGCCAGTCGAGGATGTCCAGAAAAACGTGCGTGCACTGATGTCGGGCTGGTTCGCCAGGCTTGACCTGGTCACGCGTGAAGAATTCGACGTGCAGCAGGCGGTATTGCAGCGCACCCGTGAGAAGCTGGCGCAAATGGAAGCACGCGTTGCCGAACTGGAGCGTTTGCTTGGCGGCGAAGACTGAGAGCGCGCACGAATATGTCGCTGGCGGTTCTCTACAGCCGGGCGCTCTCGGGCATGGACGCGCCGCTGGTCACCACCGAGGTTCACCTGGCGGCGGGGCTGCCCGCATTCACGATTGTGGGCCTGCCCGAAGCGGAAGTCAGGGAAGCGCGTGAGCGAGTGCGCTCGGCGCTGATCAACTGCCGCTTCGATTTTCCGGCGCGCCGCATTACCGTCAATCTCGCGCCAGCGGATCTGCCCAAGGAAAGCGGACGTTTCGACTTGCCCATTGCGCTGGGAATCCTCGCCGCTTCCGGTCAACTGCCCAAAGACGGGCTGGAAAAGTATGAATTCGCTGGCGAGCTGGCACTGACTGGCGAGTTGCGACCGGTCCGCGGTGCCCTGGCAATGACCTGGCGTGCTCACAGTTCGGGCCGCGCCTTCGTCCTGCCTTTCGCAAACGCCGATGAGGCGGCGCTGGTGGGTGATGCAACGGTGTATGGCGCGAACAGCCTGCTCGATGTCGTCGCGCACCTGGCAGATCGTGAACCGCTGGCCTGTCATGCGCGCGCCGGTGCCGGACCTGCTGCCGCGATCGCCGATCTTGCCGAGGTAAAGGGACAGCTTGAAGCCAAGCGCGCACTCGAGATTGCCGCGGCCGGTGGCCACAGCATGCTGATGGCGGGGCCGCCGGGCAGCGGCAAGACCATGCTGGCCGAGCGCTTGCCCGGCATTTTGCCGCCGATGACCGAGGCCGAAGCGCTTGAATCGGCAGCCATACAGTCACTGGGTTCGCAGGGTTTCGATGTCAGCAGATGGCAACAGCGACCTTACCGGGCTCCACATCACACCGCATCGGCGGTGGCGCTGGTTGGTGGCGGCAGCCAGCCAAGGCCGGGGGAAATTTCAATGGCGATGCACGGGGTGCTGTTTCTTGATGAATTGCCCGAGTTCGCCCGCAATGTCCTCGAAGTCCTGCGCGAGCCGCTCGAGTCAGGCCGTATCGTGGTATCGCGCGCAGCGCGCCAGGCCGAATTCCCCGCGCGATTCCAGCTCGTTGCCGCAATGAATCCGTGCCCATGCGGATATCTCGGTCACTTCTCCGGCAAGTGTCGCTGTACGCCCGATCAGGTAGCTCGTTATCGCTCTCGTATATCAGGTCCCCTGATGGACCGGATCGATATCCAGATCGAGGTTCCGGCGGTGGCGGAAAACGATCTGACCGACAGCCGCTGGGGCGAACCGAGCGCAAAGGTGCGCGAGCGCACCACCCGGGCGCGGGATATCCAGTTGCAGCGCCAGGGAAAACCCAATGCCGGACTGGGCGTGGAAGAAACCGAGCGCTATTGCATCACCGATGCGGAAGGCGAAAAACTGGTGCGCTCCGCATTGACTCGCCTGGGATTGTCGGCGCGGGCCTATCATCGGGTACTGAGACTCGGGCGCACCATCGCCGACCTTGCCGGCAGTGCGAAACTGGGCTCGCAGCATCTGGGCGAAGCGATACAGTATCGGCGCCTGCTGATCGAGTAAGCGCGCAACCCTTGCCCGTTGCAACGATTACCTGAAATGTTTGTTGGACAGGTCGGATCGAGAGGCTGAATAGATGGATGCAGTTGAAAGCTGGATGGAAGAAATGCGCTCGGCCTATCTGTACCGGGTGGTTGCCGATTGCGAAGCCGGTACCGCACGTGAAGGCCTGTTCAAGCACCTGGCGATCGAAGCCGAAAACCAGGCAAAGATCTGGGCCGAGCGCGCCGCCGTGGAAGGCGGCATGATCCCGGCGTCCTATGTGCCGGACCTGCGCAGCCGCATCGTTGCCGCGGTTACCCGCCGTTTTGGACCGCGCTCGACCCGCAGTCTGCTCACCGCGATGAAAGTGCGGGGCATGTCGCTGTACGCGGGATCCGACCCGCGCCATTTCGTGCCCGGCACGGCCGCCGGCACCGAGGGCCGTCACCGTGGATTGTCCGGGGGCGGTAACCTGCGAGCCGCGGTGTTCGGCGTCAATGACGGGCTGGTTTCCAATGCCAGCTTGATACTCGGTTTTGCCGGTGCGACCTCCGACACCGGCGTGATCCTGCTCTCTGGTATCGCCGGCTTGCTTGCTGGCGCATTTTCGATGGCGGCGGGGGAGTATGTGTCGGTACGTTCGCAACGCGAGATGTACGAATACCAGATCGGACTGGAAGCAGACGAACTCGAACAGTATCCGGAAGAAGAGGCGGGCGAATTGGCGCTGATCTACGAGGCGCGAGGGATCCCCATCGAGACGGCGCAGAAAATGGCCAATGACATCATCGCCGACCCGGATCGTGCGCTCGATGCGCTTGCCCGGGAAGAGCTCGGGCTCAACCCCGACGAGCTGGGTTCGCCTTCCGGTGCAGCCATCTCGTCGTTTCTCGCATTTTCTGCCGGCGCGCTGATTCCGTTGTTACCGTATCTGGTGCTGGCACATCGCGGCGCGCTGCCGGTGTCGATCGCGTTGACCGGTGTTGCGCTGTTTTCCGTTGGCGCAACACTGAGTTTGTTCATCGGCCGTCATGCGTTCATCGGCGGTTTGCGCATGCTGGCCATCGGCGCCGGTGCCGGCGCATTGACGTATTTGATCGGCAGCATGTTGGGTGTTGCGCTGGCTTGAGAAGGCGCGCTCGATCAGCCGTGCCCGGAAACGCTTCTGTTGGTGTGCGTTGCTGCGACCTGGGTCACACTGCATCGCGCTGATTTGCAGGGTCGGCCGAAGTACCCCGAAGGATCGGCAAGACGGTGGCTGGCGGGCTTTAAGATCGCCAGATCGCTGGTTTCGACGAATGGCTAGGGAATAAGAACCATTGCTCCTGTCGTCTTGCCGCTTTCAATCGCCTGATGGGCCTTGACTGCATCTTTCAGCGCGAATTCGTGGCGAATGTTTGCACTGATAATGCCGTCACCGATGGCTTTGAACAGGTCCCGCGCTGTCCATTCGAGATCGGATCGTTTTGCCACATAGTGCATGATCGCCGGGCGCGTAATGAACAATGATCCGCGCCGTCCCAGGTCCTGGATGATGTCGACCGGATCGGGTGGTCCGGAAACATGCCCATAGGCAGCACACATGCCGAGCGGGCGCAGGCAATCGAGCGAGGCCTGCAAGGTGTCCTTGCCGATGGCCTCGTAGACCACTGCGGCCCCTTCGCCGTTGGTCACCTCCTTCACTTTGGCGACGAAATTTTCTTGCGAGCGTACTACCGGATAGTCACAGCCGGCCGCCCGGGCGGCCTCGGCTTTTTCCTCGGTGCTGACCGTGCCGACGATGGTGGCGCCGAGCGCCTTCGCCCATTGGCAGAGGATCAAGCCCATGCCGCCCGCCGCGGCATGCACGACGACGGTATCGCCGCGTTGCACTTTATATGTCCGGTGTAACAGGTAGTGTGCGGTCATACCTTTAAGGAGAAGTGCCGCAACCTGGCGGTCGTCAAGCTCATCTGGCAGGTGCAGCAATTTTTCGGCGGGGTAATTGCGCACTTCGGAATAGCTCCCCAGTGGTGGAATGCCGTAGGCAACGCGCTCCCCTGTCTTGAAATCGCTCACGCCGTCACCGACACCTTCCACGATGCCTACCCCTTCGAACCCGATGACGACAGGACAAGCCGGTACAGGCCATGGATGGGAAATACCGCCGCGATGGTAGGTATCGGCGAAGTTCACGCCGATTGCAGTATGGCGAATACGTACTTCTCCGGCCGCTGGATCGGGTGCCGGCCATGCCTCCCAACGCATTACCTCGGGTGGGCCGAGGCGGTGGATGACCTGTGCCTTTGACAACGCGCTTTCTCCTTATGCGATGGCCCGAGTGCGAAGTGCTCCAGTAGCCTAAGCTTATGGTAGTTTCTCGCTCGCAACATAACACCGCCCTGCGCATGACGAGCTTTCAGCATTGATGGGAAGAAAGTGAAAACGTGACAAATTTCAATGGACCGAATCAATCCGCCCGAATCCAGGTGTTCTGGCAGCCGGGATGTACTTCCTGCCTGCGGGTAAAGGAATTCCTCGCTTCGCAGGGTATTGAATTCCAGTCCATCGATGTTCACAACGACCCGGACGGGCTCGAACAACTGCGCGCACTGGGCGCGCGCAGCGTGCCGGTGGTGGCTCTGGGCGGGCGCTATTCGCTGGCGCAGTCGCTCCGCGATGTAATCAGGTTTCTCGATCTGAAAACACGAGTGATGGAGACCTTGCCGCCGCAGGCACTGGTGGAAAAACTGGATCTGGTGCTGTGCACCGCGGCTCGGCTGACGGGACAGTTTTCAGATGCGCAATTGCGCAGCGTGTTTCGAAATCGCAACCGTAGTGTTGGTGCGCTGTCGTTTCATGTCGTGCGCGTGGCGCAGATGGGCTTGCAGGCGGCGCAGCAACAGGAACTGCGTTTTGAAAGTTTCGATGATTTGCCGCCGGAGAATTGGGGCGGGGACGATCTGACCACGTGGTCCGAAGAAATCCGCTCGCAGCTCCGGAACTGGTGGCAGAACGAGACCAGAAAAGCACTCACTTATCGTGTGCCGACTTATTACGGCCGGCGTACGATGCACGAAGTGCTGGAGCGCACGGCGTGGCATGCGGCACAGCACACCCGGCAACTGGCGTTGATACTCGAAAGCTATGGCATCACTCCGGACCGGCCGTTGAACACGAACGATCTTGCCGGCTTGCCGGTGCCAGAGGAGGTTTGGGACCGCTAGCGGTGGGCGTGATCACGCCAGCTGATCAAGAAAAACGGGATCCGGTAACCGGACCCCGTTTTGACGAGCGGTCAGCTAGTCGATTAGCTGATCATTCCGGCTCGCGATACGTCATTGAGTCACCCTGGTACTCCGCTTTGGGCCAGGTTCCGGTAACTCGACCGTTGTCTGCGGTCACGCGTACGACCTGGACATTACCGTACTTGTCCACAACTTCAACCATGTACGCCGGCTTGGCAGCATTCATGGCCAACCGCGCGGCAATCGCTTGCCCGTCAACCTGCTTTTCGGCGTTACGAATCGCTTTTTCAAGCGAGACATCTGCCTGCTTGATGGCTTGCGCGGCTTGCTGATCAGTCATCGGCACTTTCGGGTTGGCCGTTGCCAGCGGGCTTGCGACCAGCATAGCGGTCGCAATTGCAGTGATAAGTGATCGTTTGATGTAGGTCATCAATGATCTCCTTTCGTATCCTTTGAAGTGCGCACCAATTCACATCGCGAACGCATGCGCCCTCCGGTTCAACAACACACGATTCTTCAGCTCGCGAGAACCGCGCGCTGCGGCGATGAGTATCACCACCTAGCCTGTCTAGAAAACCCATCGGGCTCAAAGTTCCTGCCGATTTCGTATGAAATTGTCCACCCTGACAATTCCCTTCTTGAGGCGATGAGGCGATGAGCGTGCGCTTACTTGGAGCCGTATGGATGTTCAAGCCGTGGTATGGCGCAGCGTGAGCTGAAAAGACTAGCGCGCAACGGCGGCTTGGTCTTCCGGCCAGTCTGCGAAGAACTCCGGCCAGCGCCCCTTTATGTAAAGCTGGAACGTGTCGGAAATGCCTTCGTCTCTCAGGTACTGGCGGGTAACGGGCATTTCCACCGGCTTGAAGTTCGGATTAGCCGTGTAGCGACTCGGAAAATCGTGCATCAGCATCGCCGCGCGGCCGAGCATGATCCAATCAGCGCCAGCTGCAAGAGTGGCTTCCGCTTCCTGCGGAGTGCGAATCTTGCCGGCGACGCCGAGGCGCGTGTTGTGGCGGTTGAGTTCGGTGAAATAACTCATCAGCGTGCGGCCCTTGAACTCTTCCTCTTCAGGCTCCTTGAACACGTCCCACAGCGACATGTCCAGAAAGTCGATGTTGTCCTCGGCCATCAGCCGCTGCGCGATTCTCCGCGAATCGTCGAGCTTCATACCAAAACGCTCGGCCGAGAGCCGCACGCCCAGCATGAAATCCTTGCTGCAACGTGCGCGGATACCTTCGATGATTTCGAACAGGATACGCGAGCGGTTTTCCAGGTTGCCGCCGTATTCATCCGTGCGGTGATTGATTTCGGCGCTGAAAAACTGGCACAGAATGTACTGGTGCGCACCGTGCAGCTCCACGCCGTCGAAACCGGCTTTCTCGGCACGCTCCGCGGCGCTGATGAAATCCTCGACCAGTTGCTTTACTTCCTCGTGCGTGAGAGCGCGGGCGCCGGTCTTTTCGTTGTCTGACGGGCACACAGGCGTTGTGCCGATGACTTCTTTCGGTGAACGCAAGCCAGCATGATGCAGCTGGGAGATGGCAATGCTGTCATGCGAGTGAATCGCATCAACGAGGCGTTTCAGGCCGGGCAGGTGTTTGTCTGACCAGATGCCCAGTTGTCCGGGGAAGCCTTTGCCGATTTCCTGGACATGGGATGCACAGGTCATGGTCAGGCCGAAGCCACCGGCCGCACGCATGGTGAGCCAGTGGAATTCGTCATCCGACAGGCATCCGTCTTCGTGACTTTGCTGGTTGGTCAGAGGCGCCAACATGAAGCGGTTTTTCATGGTGGGGCCGTGGCTGAAAGTCAAAGGGTCGAGCAAGGAGGTCATTGGTCTTTCTTCAAAGCGGTTGTCGGTTGGCAGGTATGTGAGTAGCGATCGCGTTGGCCGTGCATGATGCGTCCGGGCCCGACGGCAAAGGGCGCAGTCTACCGTAAAGCGCACCCCGACCTTCAGGAGCCCTCTTCCCCGAAGAATTCCAGCAACTGCCCGGTCACCCACTCGGGGCGCTCCTCGGGTATCCAGTGCCCGCAGTCTTCGACAACCCCGCCGCGTACATCGCTTGCAACCCGGCGCCATGATTCGATGGCGGCCATGCCGCGGCCCCTGCCTTGCGCGCCGCCGTAACAGAGCACCGGCATCGGCAGTTTGCCGGCAGCAATGAATGCTTCGTTGTCGATAACGTCCTGGTTCGTGGCGCGATACAGTTTGCAGCCGGCCGTCATCGCGCCCGGCTGGCGAAAGGTGCGCAGGTATTCTTGCTGTGCTTCTTCCGTAATGACATCGAAGCGCGCCCCCCAGTTGCGATGGAAGAAACCGAGGTAGACATCTTCGCGCCCGGCGGTGAGCTGTCCGGGGAAATCCGGCTCCCAGTGCAGTCCGTGATGCCAGCGGTTGTTGAACATCACCGGCGTACCGTCGCCGGGCACCGGCACGTCAAAAATCGCCATCCGCCGGACCGCTTCCCGATGTTGCGCCGCCAGAGCAAATGCCGTTGGCCCACCCCAGTCATGCCCGAACAGAAAGAACCGGTCCTCGTCGAGCACTTCGTGCAGAAGGCGCCATATGTCCTGCGCGATGGTCTTCTTGTCATAACCACCGGAAGGTCGCGATGAGTCGCCGAGGCCGCGCAAGTCCGGCGCAATGACACGGTGGCGCGTGGCAAGCCCCGGCATGATGTCGCGCCACATGTACCAGGTCTGTGGCCAACCGTGCAGCAGTACGACGGCTGGACCTTCACCCATGCTGACATAGTGAAGGCGTACGTCGCCAAGCTCGGCGTAGTCATGTTTGAATGAATCCAGCATGAGGTTGGTTCCTGCAGCGACGGGAATGTGAAATGCAGGTGGAGAAAAAGCCGTCAGACAAGTGCCTCAACGGCGCGAATCGCCTCAACCAGATCCGCTGCCTGCAGTGCGCGCTCGAACTGGCCGATATATGGCGCGGTCATGGTGCCGGCGGCGATCGTTTCGATTTCTTCGGCGCTGGCGGCTCGCTTGAGACCGAGTTCGCGCAGGTTCGTCGGCAGGCCGTGCCGGGCGTAGAAGTTTCGCAAGTGCCCGGTGAATGTGGGCGGGCGATTTTCCAGCTGAAGCTGTACCAGCAGCCCGTAAGCCACTTGCAAACCATGTAGCGCATTTGCGGTATACGTAATAGAGGAAATTCCGCGGGTCATGGCGTGCGCCACCGACAATCCGCCATTCTCGAAGCACAGTCCGCTGAGCAGCACACTCGCTTCGACCAGCGCTTCCAGGCTCGCATTGGGTTGTGCCTGTTCAACGGCCTGCAATGCGCCATCGGCGTGCTCCATCAAGGTGTCGTAGCACAGATCGGCCAGCGCGTTCGCCGCCAGTGTGCCGCGTGCCCCGTAGATGTTGTGGCCGCCTGCCTTGTAGCATTGTGCGACTTCGAATTTTTTCGAAATGGCATCACCGATACCCGCCAGCAACAGCTTTTTCGGTGCGCGTGCAATCAGTTCGGTGTCAACAATCACAGCCAGCGGATTGGTGTTCATGTGTTCGACGCCGACGATGCGATGGCTTTCGTCGTAGACGACGTAGATCTTGCTGGTTGGTGCGTCGTTGGACGCGATCGTCGGCACCGTGATGACAGCGGTATCCAGGTGCCTTGCGATCGCCTTGCCGGTATCGATGCCCTTGCCGCCGCCGGCGGCAATGACCACGTCAACCGGTGAGGCCCCGACTTGCCGTGCCAGGCGTTCGATCTCGGCAAATGTGATCTCGCCGCCGAAAGGCATTCGTTGCAGCGAGACATCCGATGTGCGGCAGGATTCGGCTACGCGCTCTCCAATGAGTTCGAGCACGAACTGGTCGGCCACCAGCAGCGCGTGCGCGCCGCCCAGCCGCGCGACGTCGCCGATGCGCGCGATGGCACCGGGGCCCTGGATGTAGCGCAGCGGTGCGCCGAATACGCGCTCTTCGTCGCCCGATGGCACGTTGGTTGAGTTCATGGCCGCGTAGGGTGCCATAAAACCGTCACGGCGATGCAGATCCGGAGATTGGTTGCGGGTACCGCGTTTTGCGGGAAGCAAGATCCTGATGTCAGTGTGTTTTCCGGCGGGCGGTCATTGACAGGCAAGGCTCGAGACGTTAACTTTGCTTTGGTTGCGCCGATTTGATTCTCAGCTTGCGGGCGCGTAATAAATGTGGCTAAAGCGTGGGATTCAAAACCCGACTGCTTTGGCAGCCGGGTTTTTTGCATTTGAACGGATGGTTTTTTGAAGTCAGTGGACAACAGCAAGAGATTTTTCGAACGGCTCACCGAGCGGATCCTCATTCTCGACGGTGCCATGGGCACCATGATCCAGAGCCACAAGCTCACGCGTGAGCATTACCACGGTTCGCAGTTCCACGATCACCAGTGCGATCAGAGCGGCAACAATGACCTGTTGACGCTGACCCAGCCTAAGATCATCGCCGGTATCCACGAAGCCTATCTCGAGGCTGGGGCCGACATCATCGAGACCAACACCTTCAACTCCAACTCGGTGTCGATGAGCGATTACGGCCTGACCGACCGGGTGATCGAGCTTAATCGTGCCGCGGCGCGGCTGGCGCGTGAGCGTGCCGATGCCTGGAGCAAATCGACGCCAGGCAAACCACGCTTCGTTGCCGGCGTGCTGGGCCCAACCAACGCGACTGCTTCGATCTCCCCGGACGTCAACGATCCGGGCTTTCGCAATGTCAGCTTCGACCAGTTGGTGGCCTGTTACAGCGAAAGCGTCGAAGGGTTGGCCGATGGCGGTGTTGATCTGCTGATGGTGGAAACCGTTTTCGATACGCTCAACTGCAAGGCAGCGCTGTTTGCGATCGACGCGTTCTTCGAGAAACACGGCGTCAAATTGCCGGTGATGCTGTCGGCAACCATTACCGACGCCAGTGGCCGCACTCTGAGCGGCCAGACGCCGGAAGCATTCTGGAATTCAGTGTCGCACGCGAGACCCTTCAGCGTCGGCCTGAACTGTGCGCTCGGTGCGAAGGATCTGCGCCCGCATATAGAGGAGTTGTCGCGCGTAGCGGGCGTGCATACCAGTTTGCACCCGAACGCTGGCTTGCCGAATGCCTTCGGCGAGTATGACGAGACGCCAGAATACACCGCATCTTTTCTGGAAGAGTTTGCCACGGCGGGGTTTCTCAACATTGCCGGCGGCTGCTGCGGCACTACGCCGGATCACATCCGCGAGATTGCGAAACGGCTCGAGCGGATGGCGCCGCGCACACCGCCAGAGATCGAGAAGAAACTGCGGCTCTCCGGTCTCGAGCCATTGAACATCGGCGAGGATTCGTTGTTTGTCAACGTTGGCGAGCGTACCAATGTAACGGGCTCGCGCGCGTTTGCGCGCATGATTACCAGCGGCGATTTTCCGCAGGCATTGTCGGTTGCGCGCCAGCAAGTCGAAAACGGCGCACAGATCATTGACGTCAACATGGACGAGGCGATGCTCGATTCGGTTGCGACCATGACCCGGTTCATGAACCTTATCGCCTCCGAGCCGGATATCTCACGCGTGCCGACCATGCTCGATTCCTCGAAATGGGAAGTCATCGAGGCCGGGCTCAAGTGTGTGCAGGGTAAGCCGGTGGTGAACTCGATCAGCATGAAAGAAGGCGAAGCCGAATTCATTCGCCAGGCAAAGCTGGCGCGGCGCTATGGCGCGGCCGCCATTGTCATGGCTTTCGATGAAGAAGGTCAGGCCGACACGCTCGAGCGGCGTATCGCGATTTGCACGCGGGCGTACAAGCTTCTGGTCGAGGAAGTCGGCTTTCCGCCGCAAGACATTATTTTCGACCCGAACATTTTTGCAGTCGCCACCGGCATCGAGGAACATGCCAACTACGCCATCGACTTCATTGAGGCAACGCGTTACATCAAACAGCATCTACCGTACGCGAGCGTTTCGGGCGGTGTCTCCAATGTCTCTTTCTCGTTTCGCGGCAACGACGGTGTGCGCGAAGCCATCCATACGGCCTTTCTCTATCACGCCATCAAGGCCGGTATGACTATGGGCATCGTCAACGCAGGCCAGCTTGGCGTGTACGAGGACATCGACAAGCAACTGCTCGAGCGCATTGAAGACGTGCTGTTCAATCGCCGTGCCGATTCGACCGAGCGGCTGGTGGAATTTGCCGAGAATTACAAAACGGAAAAGAAGGTATCGAGCGAGGACTTGTCCTGGCGCGAAGGTGCGGTTGGAGAGCGCCTGACCCACGCCCTGGTCAAGGGCATCACGACATACATCATCGAAGATACGGAAGAAGCGCGTCAGTCAGTGCAGCGCGCGATCGAAGTAATCGAAGGCCCGCTGATGGATGGCATGAACGTGGTCGGCGACCTGTTCGGCGCCGGCAAGATGTTCTTGCCGCAGGTGGTGAAGTCGGCGCGGGTGATGAAAGAGGCGGTGGCCCACCTGATTCCCTACATCGAGGAAGAGAAAGCGAAATCGGGTGATGCCGGCCAACCCAAGGGAAGGATCTTGCTGGCCACCGTCAAGGGTGATGTTCACGACATCGGCAAGAACATCGTTGCGGTGGTACTCCAGTGCAACAATTTCGAAGTGGTCAATCTGGGCGTGATGGTGCCCGCCGAGCGGATCTTGACAAGCGCGCGCGAAGTCGGTGCCGATATTATCGGCTTGTCGGGGCTGATCACGCCGTCATTGGAGGAAATGGCGCACGTGGCCAGTGAAATGCAGCGTCAAGGCTTTTCCGTCCCATTGCTGATTGGCGGAGCAACGACGTCAAGGGTGCACACTGCAGTCAAGATCGAGCCGAATTACGAGGGGCCCACAGTGTGGGTTCCGGATGCGTCGCGCTCGGTTGGCGTTTGCACCAGCCTGATTTCCGCCGAACTGCGCGACGAATATGTACGCAAAGTGCGCGATGAGGCGGCCAGGACGCGGGCGCAACACCAGGGCAAGAAAGGCCAGGGGCCGCACCATCCGATTGCGGCGGCGCGCGAACATGGCGTGAAAACGGATTGGGGCTCCTATCTTCCGCCAGTGCCGGCAAGCCCCGGTTTGCACGTGTTGCGCGACTATCCGCTGGCCGAGATTGCCGATCTCATCGACTGGACGCCGTTTTTCCAGACCTGGGAGCTGGCCGGGCGCTACCCGAAGATTCTCGATGACGAAGTGGTTGGCAAGGCCGCGCGCGACCTGTTCGAGGATGCCCAAAGGATGCTGGCCCGGATCATCGACGAGCGCTGGCTCACCGCCAGTGCGGTGGTGGGGCTGTTTCCGGCCAACAGCGTCGGTGACGACATCGAGGTCTACCAGGACGAGTCGCGCCAGAACGTTCGGCAGCGCTTCCATTTCCTGCGCCAGCAGATGGTCAAACCGGCCGACCGTTTCAACCATTGCCTCGCCGATTACGTGGCGCCGAAACAAACCGGGGTGGCTGATTATCTCGGCGCATTTGCCGTGACCGCGGGCATCGGCATCGAGGAGCGCGTTGCCCGCTACGAAGCGCAGCATGATGACTACAACGCCATCATGCTCAAGGCGCTGGCCGACCGGCTTGCGGAAGCGCTTGCCGAACTCATGCATCAGCGGGTACGTCGCGAATGGTGGGGGTATGCGCCTGCCGAGAGCTTGTCCACCAGCGAAGTCATTGCGGAGAACTATCGCGGCATTCGTCCCGCGCCGGGTTACCCGGCCTGTCCGGATCACACGGAAAAGGGCCCGCTGTTCGAACTGCTCAACGCGTCCGCCAACGCTGGTATCAATTTGACCGAGTCCTATGCGATGTTGCCGGCGGCAGCGGTCAGTGGGTTTTACTTCTCCCATCCGGAAGCGCGATATTTCGCAGTGGCGAAGATTGACCGTGACCAGATCGAGGACTACGCCAGGCGGCGCAATGTCGCTGTCGATGAAGTCGAGCGCTGGCTCGCTCCCAACCTGTCATATGAACCAAAAGCGCGCGTGGCTGCCTGACGGGGTGGTTTGACAAGCGGCTCGATGACGGTCGCGATTTCGACTGGCTGCAGCACCGTTAGCTGCCGGCGCACGTGAGTTCGTGCGCGCCTTGCGCCGCTTGCGGTAGCATGTACTCATACGATTGCGGGTGATCAGGATGGAAGTTTCGGGCCGATATCTTCATGCATCAGCATGGCTTCTGATGGCCATGGTGTTATCGGTGTGCGGCGCTGCCCGCGCCGAGCGCCTGCATCACTATACCGTTTCGGCCAATCCGGAGCTGACACTGCTCGCGGTCAAGGTCTGTTTTGACGGCCCGCCACCGGATCAGCTGGTGGCCCAGTCTCTGGATGCAACGGTTGCGCTGCGTGGCGTATGGGACGACGCTACCGGAGCGAAGATCAAACCTAGTGGCGCGATTGCGGTTAACACGATCGCTGCTGACGGCTGCATTCGTTACGAGACCGATGTGTCACACCCGATCAAACGCCACGATCGGACCGGTGGCAAGGTGCAGCGGGTTGGTGCTGACGTGGCGGTTTCCAACGGCCTCTGGCTGTGGCGTCCACAACAACTTGCACAAGACGAAGACGTCGAGCTGGTTTTTGAACTGCCGGCTGGTGTATCGGTGTCGGCGCCATGGCAGCGTATCGACGGCACGGAGCGACCGACTTATCGCCTCGGGCACACCCCCTGGGACTGGCCGGCGTGGATTGCGCTGGGACGGTTCAGCGAACGCACGCTGAATGTGGCTGGTTCGCAGTTGCATGTTGCCATCCTCAATGGCTCGCCCGCGGTCGACGAGGATGCCGTTGCTGGCTGGATCGCCGATGCCGCGGCGATGGTCGGTTCGCTGTACGGGCACTTCCCCTCTCCCGAGGCACAAATACTGGTGCTGCCGAATGCGCGGGCACGTGAACCGACACCTTGGGCCTTTGTCACTCGCGGTGGCGGGCCGGCGATTCACTTTGTGATTAACCAGCGGCGTCCGATGGAAGAGTTTTACGAGGACTGGACTGCAGCGCACGAGTTCTCGCATTTGTTCTTTCCGCTGGTCGATTCTGCCGATGCCTGGGCATCCGAAGGAATGGCCACCTACTATCAGAACGTGTTGCGGGCGAGAGCGGGACGATTGTCCGCACAGCAGGCATGGTCGAAGCTGGATGCCGGCTTCGAACGCGGGCGCAAAGAAGGCCGGGATCTCACGCTGGCAGAAGCGACACGGCGCATGTACCGCAGCGGTCTGTTCATGAAAGTGTACTGGAGCGGGACGGCGATCATGCTGATGGCAGATTTGCGCCTGCGCCAGCTCAGTAACGATACGCAATCACTGGACACTGCTT
>JASFUE010000010.1:0-21040 GCA_050050435.1 Burkholderiales bacterium
GAGTTTGACGCGATCGCCCTGACTGGTGGCGCCGAATTGCCGCGCGATCTGCCAGTACCCGGACGCGAACTGCAAGGCGTTCACTATGCAATGGAGTTCCTGCCGCAGCAAAATCGGATTAATGCCGGCGACTCACTGGACAGCCAGATCACGGCAACGGGCAAGCATGTTGTTGTGATTGGCGGTGGTGATACGGGCTCGGATTGCGTCGGAACATCGAACCGGCAGGGTGCGTTGTCGGTTACGCAGTTCGAACTCATGCCAATGCCCCCGGAAGAAGAAGACCGTCCGCTCACCTGGCCGAACTGGCCGATCAAGTTGCGCACGTCGTCTTCACACGAAGAGGGGTGTGCTCGCGACTGGTCGGTGACAACCAAGCGGTTCGAAGGTCGCGACGGCAAGGTCGAGAAGCTGGTTGCAGCCCGTGTCGAATGGAAAAAAGGCGCTGACGGGCGAATGCAGATGAGTGAAATGCCGGAAAGCGAGTTTACGCTGCGCGCCGATCTCGTTTTGCTGGCAATGGGATTTGTGAGCCCGGTCCACCAGGGTGTGATCGAACAACTCGGCCTGGAGCGCGACCAGCGCGGCAACATCAAGGCGGACACGGAGATGTACCAGACTTCGCATCCGCGTGTCTTTGCCGCCGGTGATATGCGGCGGGGCCAGTCGCTGGTCGTGTGGGCGATTCGCGAAGGCCGGCAGTGCGCGCGTGCGATTGACGAAGCACTGATCGGCGCATCCGAGTTGCCGCGCTGACGCGGCAAGACCATTCCGTGCACGCTCCCAGGAATGACACGTTTCTTCGTGCGTTGCTGCGCCAGCCGACGCCGTATACCCCGGTATGGGTCATGCGCCAGGCAGGACGTTACCTCGCCGAGTACAACGAAACGCGAAAGCAGGCGGGCAGCTTTCTCGATCTTTGCAAGAATCCGGATCTGGCGACCGAAGTCACGCTGCAACCGCTGGCGCGTTTTGCGCTCGATGCGGCGATCCTGTTTTCTGACATCCTGACCATTCCGGACGCGATGGGGTTGGGCCTTTATTTCGCCGAAGGTGAAGGGCCGCGGTTTCAGAGGCCGCTGCGCGAGGAGTGGGAAATCAGGAACCTCAGTGCGGTCGACCCGGCGGCACACCTCGGGTATGTGCTCGACGCGGTATCGCAGATACGCAAGGCGCTGGACAACGAAGTGCCATTGATTGGATTCTCGGGGAGCCCATATACGCTGGCCTGTTACATGATCGAGGGCCGTGGCGGGACCGAGTTTCACGAAATCAAGCGTATGCTCTATGCGCGCCCTGAGCTGTTACACACCATCCTGGAAGTCAACGCGCAATCAGTTGTGGCCTACTTGAACGCCCAGATTCAGGCCGGGGCGCAGGCGGTAATGATCTTCGATACATGGGGTGGCAACCTGTCGGAGGCTGCTTTTCGGGAGTTCTCGCTTGGCTATATCCAGCGGATCTGCTCTGAACTGATCCAGAAGCAGGACGGGCAACGAGTGCCGCGGATCGTTTTTACCAAGGGTGGCGGGCAGTGGCTCGAAGCGCTGGCGCAGTGTGGTGCCGACGCGCTGGGCGTGGACTGGACCACTGATCTGGGCAGCGCGCGCAAGCGTGTGGGTGATCGTGTTGCCTTGCAGGGCAACCTCGACCCGGCGATCCTGCTGACCAACCCCGACGTGATTGAGCGGGAAGCCTCCAGGGTGCTTGCCAGCTTCGGAAACGGCGATGGCCATGTGTTCAATCTCGGCCATGGAATCTCGCGGTTCACCCCTCCTGATAACGTTGCGGCGCTGGTTGATGCAGTGCACGCACTCAGCCGCGCCTATCACCAGTAGGATCGGGGCTCGGATGGCCCCCGGCAATATTTATACACAAGGGCCGGCGACCTTTTCTGGCCGGATCAAGATCGCGGGCCAGCTTGATTGGCATTGCGAGGCGACCATAAGGTCCTGTTTTAAATACATGTTATTTCGTCTGGACCGGCTAGACGAGAAATTTGCGACTCTGCCTGGCGTCATGACCAGACCGTCCCGCGATTTAATCAACAGAGTTGTCCACAGGTTCGCGGCAGAAAAAATCGAATTGAAAAAGTAGCTTACGGGCGATATTGAAACTCTTAATGAAGCCTTGCGCGCTAACTTGGCAACGAACGCACTGAACACATGACCATTGCCCGTGTTGAGCTTGATGTTCCGGTTGCCGGTCCTTTCGATTACGAAACCGGATCGGTCGAGGTTGGTGTCGGTGCGCTGGTTGCGGTTCCGTTCGGCAGGCGACGACTGGTTGGTGTTGTTACCGGTTTGTCCGACAGTACTTTGCTCCACGCTTCGCGCTTGCGGCGAATCGAGCGTGTGCTTCCGGTCGAACCATTGCCGGCATCAACGCTGGCGCTTTGCGCTTTCTGCGCCGATTACTACCGGCATCCGCTCGGGCAGGTATTGTCCATCGCGTTGCCAACGATGTTGCGCAAGGCGCAATATGGAAGCCGGGTACGCGCCTGGACATACCGCCTGACTGAAGTGGGCGGTGAGGAAATCGAGGCCAGTATCAGTGTCCGGGCAACGGGGCAGCGGCGCCTGCTGAAGGCGCTGCAATCGGGCAACCTGCTGGACAGTACACAGGCGCGCTTGCTCTATCCGGGTGCGAGCAAACTGCTGCGCGACTGGGCTGAACGGGGCTGGATCGAGAAAAGTGCTGCACGGGGAATGCCCTCACCGCAGCAAACAAGCTCGTGCGAAAAGCCGGGTGTGCGTCCCGAGCTGACGGAGGAACAACGCCAGGCCGTCGCCAGTATCAGCGAGGTACTCGATCATTTCACCCCATGGCTGTTGCTCGGCGTGACTGGCAGCGGCAAGACCGAGGTCTACCTGTCCCTGATTGAAAAGCTGGCCGCGCAAGGGCGCCAAACCTTGCTGCTCGTGCCGGAAATCAACCTCACGCCGCAACTCGAGGCGCGGGTGCAAGGCCGGTTTCCCGGACTTGAGGTGGTGAGCCTGCATAGCGGGCTGGCTGAAGGCGAGCGCCTTGCGAGATGGGAAAAAGCCCGCAGTGCCCGGGCGCTCATTGTTCTGGGAACCCGCTTGGCGGTCTTTACGCCGTTGCCACGGCTTGGCCTGGTCATCGTCGATGAAGAGCACGACGGCTCGTTCAAGCAAAACGATGGCTTGCGTTATCACGCCCGGGACCTCGCGGTATACGTTGCCAAGAAGGCCGATGTGCCGGTGCTGCTTGGCTCGGCAACTCCGTCTCTGGAAACCTATGCCAACGTAATCGAGTCACGCTACCGCAGCGTAACCTTGAGCCGTCGGCCAGCGGCCGCGCCACCCACTGTGCGGTTTATCAACGTGCGCGAAAAGCATCTCGACCACGGACTGACGGAAGAGGCGCTCGTCGCGATTGCCGGTTGTATAAGCCGCAAGGAACAGTGTCTGGTCTACATCAACCGCCGGGGTTTTGCGCCGGTGTTACTCTGCCGCGCCTGCGGGTGGATGGCCCAATGCAGTCGCTGCTCGGCGCGTTTGACCTTGCATACGCGCTCCTCGCGGCTGAAATGCCATTATTGCGGTCATGAGGAGCGCATTGCCGCAGTGTGCCCGGATTGTGGAAACCAGGATCTGCATGGACTCGGTCAGGGTACCCAGCGCATCGAGGACGCACTGCGGGGTCGGTTGAACAATGCTGCGCGCGTATTGCGCGTGGACAGCGACAGCACACGCAGACGCGGTGCCTTCAGCGACATGAATGCGCAGATACACAATGCCGAGGTAGATGTGCTGGTGGGCACGCAAATGCTTGCCAAGGGACATGATTTTCCGAAACTGACGCTGGTCGTGATCATTGGGGCCGATCACGCGCTCTACAGCAGTGACTTTCGTGCTGCCGAGCGATTGTTCCAGCAGCTCATGCAGGTGGCGGGCCGGGCCGGGCGCGGTGAACTGCCCGGGCAGGTGCTGGTTCAGACGGAATTTCCGGACCATCCCGTCTACCATGCGCTGGCGCGCCAGGATTTCGCCGAGTTTGCCGATGAACTACTCGCCGAGCGCCGTCGCTGCGGCTTTCCGCCCTATGTCTACCAGGCTGTGTTGCGTGCCGAGGCGCATGGCGAGAACGACATGTGGTCATTCCTCCGAAGTGCTGCTGAGAAGGCTTCGACGGCCAAAGGCGAGGTCACCGTGTATGACTGCGTACCGGCGCCGGTTTTTCGTATCGCCGGCAGATACCGTGGCCAGTTGTTGATCCAGGCAGCCACGAGGATGGCGCTGCGCCAGTTTCTGGCCCGCTGGCATCCTTTATTGGCCGAGAAAAAAACCGCAGCCGTACGCTGGGCCATCGATGTCGATCCGGTCGAGTTGTAGTTGCAGGTCCTTTGCAGTGCGAGCCGATATAATCGCAGCTTCTTTCGAGCAGACCATTTTCGGGTAAACCTTCTTGTATGAATCCCGCAAGTAATTTGCGTGCGCAGCTCATCGAGCTACTGCAGGTTGCACTGGCGAACAGCATGCCGCAATCCACAGATGTGAACCTTATTCTGGAGCGGCCAAAGTCGATCGGTCATGGCGACTATGCCTGCAATGTCGCCATGCAACTGGCCAAACCGTTACGCCGCAATCCGCGTGAGATTGCCCAGAGCATCGTCAGTGCGCTGCCCGAGTCTCCGCTGGTACGCAAGGTGGAGGTGGCCGGTGCCGGTTTTATCAATGTGTTTCTCGATGCCGGTGCGCGCCAGCAGGTTGTGCCAGCGATCCTCAATGCGGGTGCCGATTACGGCCGGGTTGGTTCCGGCAATGATCAAACTGTTCAGGTCGAGTTTGTCTCCGCGAATCCGACCGGACCGCTTCACGTAGGGCACGGACGCGGTGCCGCCTACGGTGCCAGTCTTGCAAACGTGCTCAATGCTGCCGGTTACGCCGTAACCCGTGAGTACTATGTCAACGACGCGGGCCGGCAGATGGACATTCTGGCGCTGTCGGCCTGGCTGCGTTATCTCGAACTCGAGGGGCAGACGCTGCCATTCCCTGTCAATGCTTACCAGGGCGATTATGTCCGCGACATGGCGCGTGCCATCCAGCAGAAGCATGGGGCGCGTTATGTACACGCTGGTGACGTCGTTTTTGCCGATGTGCCTGATGCCGAAGTCGACGCCGAAGGGCATCTGGATACACTGATCGCAAATGCCAAGCGTGTGCTCGGGCCTGATTACGGGTATATCCACGATTATGTATTGACCGAGCAACTCGGTGATTGTCGCAACGACCTGCTTGAATTCGGCGTTGAATTCGATGTCTGGTATTCGGAAAAGTCGTTGTATGACGCTGGCCTGGTTTCCCGGGCGATGGAAGAACTGAAGGACGCAGGTCATCTGTACGAACAGGATGGTGCGCTGTGGTTTCGATCCACCGAATTCGGTGACGAGAAAGATCGCGTCGTACAACGCGACAATGGCCAGTACACTTATTTTGCCTCGGACGTGGCCTATCATGCCAACAAGCTCGAGCGAGGCTTTGAGCGGGTGATCGATGTCTGGGGCGCGGATCATCACGGTTATGTGGCGAGAGTCAGGGGTGCGCTCGAGGCGCTTGGCGAGGAGCCTGACCGACTCACCGTTGCGCTGGTGCAGTTTGCCGTGCTTTACCGCGGAGGACAGAAAGCGTCGATGTCGACGCGCTCGGGGGAGTTTGTTACCTTGCGCCAACTACGCCAGGAAGTCGGCAACGATGCGGCGCGGTTTTTCTATGTACTGCGCAAGAGTGACCAGCATCTCGATTTCGACCTGGACCTGGCGAAATCGCAAAGCAATGAAAATCCCGTCTACTATATCCAGTATGCTCATGCTCGCTGCTGCAGTGTGCTGGAAAAGTGGGGTGGGGACGTGACCGGGCTTGTCAACGCTGATGTCAGTGGTCTCGTTAATGAAGACGAAGCGCAATGTCTGCAAAAACTTCTGGAACTGCCCGAAGCGGTGGAATCAGCAGCGCGCGATCTCGCGCCGCACATTGTCGCGTTCTATCTGCGGGATCTGGCTGCCTTGTTTCACAGTTACTACAACTCCACGCAAATTCTGATTGAGGATGCCGTGCTGCGTGACGCGCGGCTTGCTCTGGTGACGAGTGTTCGTCAGGTTTTGCGCAATGGTTTGGCGCTGCTCGGCGTGAGCGCGCCCGACAGGATGTAGACTCCGCCCATGAGTCGCGACTACAAGAAACGAAACAATGGCTCCCGCGGCACCGGGCGTCCCTTCGGTGTCGGTATCTTGCTCGGCTTGCTGCTCGGCCTGGCAATTGCTTTGGGTGTTGCCTTATACATCAACAAGGGCCCAAACCCCTTTGTGGCGAAGTACGAGCCTGCGCCATCGGGCGATGCGCCGGTTGTCACGAAGAAGGACAAGGCGACGGGCAAGTCCGAAGAGCCGAAGATTGAGCTCGACTTCTACAAGATTCTTCCCGGCTGGGAAGAAGCGGTCACCGACAGGGAGTTCAAGAGCAAGAGCAAGACGGCTGACAAGGAGGTGTTCTACCTTCAGGTTGCGGCGTTCCCGGAACCGGCCGCGGCGGACAATTTGAAGGCCCGACTAGCCCTGAACGGCATCGAATCCAGGATTCAGACCGCGGAACTGCCTGACGGCAAGATCTGGCATCGCGTGAGGCTTGGCCCGTTCAGTGATGAGGCTGAACTAAATGCCTCGCGTGAGGCTCTCAAAGAGATGAAACTTGAATCGACGTTGATCAAGGTCCGACAGACGGGCCAGTGAATTCAAAGACCACGGAAACGAGAGATCATATGAAAAGACTGCTTGCGCTGTTTGCGACCCTCATTATTTCCACCAGTGCGTTCGGGCAGGGCGGACTCGTGGCAGGAAAGGACTACCGGCCGATTAATCCGCCGCAACCGGTGTCTGGGAATCAGATCGAGGTCCTCGAATTCTTCAGTTATGCCTGCCCGCATTGTTTTCAGTTTGAGCCGCTTCTTAACAGTTGGCTGTCCAGTAAGCCCAAAGGTGTGGCTTTCAGCCACGTGCCGGCGGTATTCAATCAACGGATGATCCCGCAGGCCAAGCTGTATTACACGCTGCAAGAAACCGGCAACCTGAAAAAGTTGCATGACAAGGTCTACGATGCGATTCACCGTCAAGGCAAGAAGCTGGGGGATCGTGAAGAGATCTTGCAGTGGGCTGAAACGCAGGATGTCGACATGAAGGCATTCACGGCGGCATTCGATTCGTTCAGCGTCGGCAACAAGGTGCAGCGCGCGGTTCAGATGGCGCGTGCCTATCGCATACCGGGCACCCCTTACATGATCGTCAATGGCAAGTACATGACGGGGCCGGGTATGGCTCTGCGCTCAGATGGAAACGGCGTTGATCCACAGCGTTTCGTCTATATTCTGAACACCCTGATCGAGATGGAACGCTAGACGCGCCAGGCGTTCATGATGAACTGGCGGCTGGCCTCGGTGGCTCTGTGCCTGTTGCTGTTGCCGGCAGGGGCCGTTGCCCAGCTGACCGAAGGTCGCGACTACATCACCGTTGGCCCGCATTCGGTCGATTCGGGCGACCAGATCGAAGTCATCGAGTTTTTCTACTACGGTTGCCGGACCTGTTATCTGCTCGAGCCGGTTCTGCGCCAGTGGATCGGGTTGCGGCGTTCACAGATCGAATTCCGGCTGTTGCCGGCGCTGGGTCGTCGTGACTGGGTGCCGCTCAGTGATCTGTTCTTCACGCTCAATTCGCTCGGTGTGCTGCCGCAGTTGCACGATCGTGTCTACGTAGCGATACACGAAGAGGATCGCCGTCTTTTGTCGAAAAAGGAACAACTGCGCTGGGCTTCCGAACAGGGTGTCGATATGGCCAGATTCGAGGCGCAGCTTGAATCTGACGCAACACGGATCGCGACGCAGCAAGCGCGTGATGCAACCGTTGCTTATGGTATTGACGCAACGCCATCGATTGTCATCGACGGACGCTACCTGACAACGGGCGAGATGATCGGGCGCGCGTCACGTGTATCGTATGTCCTCGATGGTTTGCTTGAAATGGCGCTGGCTGCGCGGGGGCGCACCTTGCAGTGAGAGCGCCGGCGCGCGTCGTGATTACAGGTGCGTCGAGCGGACTCGGGCGCGCACTTGCCGTTGAATATGCGCGCCGAGGGGCAACGCTGGCATTGCTTGCGCGCCGTGGTGAGTTGCTCGAGGAACTGGCGCGGTCGTTGCCGGTGCGTTGTTACTGTTATCCGCTTGATGTGCGCGACGCGACTGCTCTGGGCGCGGCTGCGCAGGACTTCATTGAACGCGAGGGTTGCCCCGATATCGTCATCGCCAACGCCGGTATCTCGGCGGGGACGTCTACTTCAAACTCCAGCGATGGCGCCGTGTTCGAGGAAATACTGGCGATCAACTTGACCGGAATGATGCTGACCTTCCAGCCGTTCATCGAAGTGATGCGCAGTGCAGGAACGGGTACGCTCGCTGGCATCGCGAGCATCTCCGGAATTCGCGGGTTGCCTGGCGCGTCCGCGTACTGCGCATCGAAATCCGCCGCCATTACCTATCTGGAGAGTTTGCGCGTCGAGCTTCGCAATGACGGCGTGAAGGTCGTGACCGTTTGCCCCGGCTACATTGCAACCCCACTGACCGCCGTGAACCGGTATCGAATGCCGTTTCTCATGCAGGCGGATCGTGCTGCATTTTCCGTAGCCGAGGCAATTGGCAAAGGCAAACGCTATTACATATTGCCTTGGCAAATGGCGCTGGTGGGATGGATGCTGCGCCGCTTGCCCAGAGCACTCTATGATGCCTTGTTCGTCAACGCCCCGCGCAAACCCAGGCGCGATGGGGGTGGTTGAACCTTCACTCGTTATTGCCGTGGCTGCCAACCTGCAAAGCCACCGCCTGGTCAAAGATCGATCTGGAGTACCGCGGCCAGCTCGGCAAGCGCCACATCCGGATCGGTGACCTTGATCGTGTGCATCCCCATGGCTCGCGCCGGCTTGAGGTTGGATCCCAGGTCGTCGAGAAACACGGCCTCGACCGGTTTGATTGACAACTTGTTACAGGCGAACTCGAAAAACGCTTTTTCCGGCTTGCGCACGCCGACTTTGGAGGATTCTATAACCTGGTCGAAGAGCGCAAGCGCGTCCTTCCACTCCTGTGCTCGAACCTTTTCAGCTGAGCTCGCATCTGCCGGGCTGTGCCGGAAATTATTTGTCAGGCATGCGGTAATGAATTTGCCATGGCAGTGCTTGACTGCGCTGACCATGCGCGGGCGCACGGCGCCGAAGACCAGTGCAACCACTTCGAGCCCGCGCACTTCATGTCCTGCGCCGCGCGACTCGGTAGCAAACAATTGGTCGAAGGACTGCGGGGACAATTCGCCGCGTTCGAACCGTGCCCAGGCATTGTTGTCCGGATCGGTGCGATTGAGTTGCTGCAGAAATCCGTGCGGCAGGCCGCGTTCGCGCTCGAAACGGTGGAATGCATCGAACGGACTGGTCGTCATGACGCCGCCGAAGTCAAACAGTACGGCACGAATAGCGGGCTTTTGCAATTCGGCCTACTGCTGTTTGTAGGCTTCAATCGCCCGCTTCAGTTCCTTGTACTCCTCACACGGGATTGGCGTACAGATTTTGGCAAGTTCCGCCAGCTGCTCTTCCGCACCGGGGAGGTTCCTTTTCATCAGGTAGGCTTCTCCCAGATACTCGCGTGCATGCTTGTGCGACGGATCCAGATCCACCGCGCGCTGATAATGCTTGAAGGCGGCATCGAGGTCACCGGACTGGCGGTAGGCATAGCCCAGAAAATTCTGTGTATCCGCACTGTCGGGATAGGCTTCCGCGGTCTTTGTCAGCGCGGCAATGGCCGTGTTCCAGTCCTGGGCTTCAATTGCCGCCTTGCCTTCGGCGAAGCCGGGATCGTCAGTTGCCGCGTCGTCGGTATCGCCGAGGTTGGCCAGTGCCAGTGATCCGACCAGGCAAAGTGACACGACAGCGATCAAGCTGGTCAGTTTGCGTGCGAAAATGAACATGATTGCTCCTCCTTGCCGAAATGTTTTGGCCCGTCCGGTTTTGCCGGGCTCGGCGGACCGGGTTGGCAGATTTTCCGACATTTTCTGTCAGAAAAGATTCTCTCCGGCCTGTTCAATCTACCTTCTTGTTACACCCGGTTACTCAACGGTAACCGACTTGGCGAGGTTTCTTGGTTTATCGACATCTGTGCCTTTTGCCAACGCAGCATGATAAGCGAGAAGCTGCAGGGGTACCGTATGCAGGATCGGGCTGAGGTGACCGGCGTGCTCGATCATCGGCATGACATGTACACCCGGGGTTTCATGCATTTGCGAGTCAGCATCGGCGAACACATACAGTTCTCCGCCGCGAGCCCTGACTTCCTGCAAGTTCGATTTCAGTTTCTCCAGCAGCGCGTCATTGGGCGCGATTGCAATTACCGGCATGTCCGCATCGACCAAAGCCAGAGGCCCATGCTTCAGTTCGCCGGCCGGGTAGGCTTCCGCGTGAATGTAGGAAATCTCCTTGAGCTTGAGTGCGCCTTCCAGCGCGATCGGAAAATGCACACCACGCCCGAGGAAAAGCGCATGGTGCTTTGTCGAAAAGCGCTTCGCCCACTTCTCTACTTCGGGTTCAAGACTGAGAACACGGCTCAGAGCTGCGGGCAGATGCCGTAGCGAATGTATGTGCTCGCGTTCCTGTTGGGTGCTCAACTGACCCTTCGTCTTGGCCAGCACCAATGTCAACAGGAACAGCGATGCCAGCTGGGTTGTAAATGCCTTGGTGGATGCGACTCCGATTTCGGGTCCGGCGCGAGTCAGGAATTTCAGTTTGGCAAGACGTATCAGGGACGATTCCGGGACATTGCAGATTGCCAGAGTCCTTTCCTGCCCGAGTGATCTGGCGTGCAGCAACGCAGCGATGGTATCGGCGGTTTCGCCGGACTGCGAAATGGTGATGATGAGGGCATTCGGGTTGGGTACGGTCGTGCGGTAGCGAAACTCCGAGGCAATTTCCACAGAGCAGGGCAGCCCGGCAATAGCCTCGATCCAGTAGCGTGCCGTGAGCCCCGCGTGATAACTCGTGCCGCATGCCAGTATCGTGACCGCGTCAACATCGGTCAGCACGGCCGACGCTTCGGCACCAAAAAGCTGCGGAACGACCGACTGTGCGCCGGTAACCATCTCCAGCGTTGCCGCGACCGCGCCCGGCTGCTCCATGATCTCCTTTTGCATGTAGTGCTGATACGGGCCGAGCTCGACCGCGTCGGCGCTGAGCTGACTTTCATGCACTGGCCGCGTTACGCTGTTGCCGTCCCGGTCAGAAATGCGGTAGCCGTCCCGGCGCAGTTCGGCGACGTCGCCTTCTTCCAGGTAGACCATGTGCTTGGTGACCTGAAGCAATGCCGAGGCATCGCTGGCACAGTAATGTGCGTCGTCACCGAGGCCGAGCAGCAATGGGGCACCCTGCCGGGCGACGATCAACCGGTCTGGCGTCTTTTCCGCAAGCACTGCTATCGCAAACGCGCCTTCAAGCTCGGCGACCGCGCGTTGCACGGCGCCATACAGGTCGTCTGGCGAGTTCAGGTGTGAATGAACCAGATGGGCAACAACTTCCGTGTCCGTTTCCGAGTCGAACACATAGCCAGCCTTTATCAACCGTGTCCGTATGCTCTCGTGATTTTCAATAATTCCATTATGGACAATCCCGAGACCATCCTGACTGATGTGCGGATGCGCGTTGCGCTCACTGGGCGCTCCGTGGGTTGCCCAACGGGTGTGGGCAATTCCGATCGTCCCGCTTAAGCCTGCTTGCTGTGCTTTTTCTGACAGTCCTGACACTCGGCCGACACTACGAAGGCGTTGCAGGCTGCCACTGACCACTGCAACGCCCGCCGAGTCGTAGCCCCGATATTCGAGTTTACGCAGCCCCTCGAGCAATACCGGAACGATGTCGCGCCCGGCAACCGCACCTACAATGCCGCACATAGTGAACAGCCCTCTGTCATGCCATTGGTGATGCGGCGAGTGCGTGCATGAAACATACCAAAGGCTTGCGGGGCCTCATTTCTTTGCCTTGACCGGGCGCTTCCACCCGGGAACCGTAACCTGTTTGCTGCGCGACAAGGTCAACTCGTCGCGGGGCGTATCTTTGGTGATGGTGCTGCCCGCGCCAATGGTGCTGCCGGCGCCAATGGTGACCGGTGCAATCAACTGAGTGTCGGAGCCAATGAATACACCGTCTTCTATTATCGTCTGGTGTTTGTTGGCACCATCATAATTGCAGGTGATTGTGCCGGCACCAATATTGACCCGGCTGCCAACGCGACTGTCGCCGACATAGGAAAGATGGTTAGCTTTGGAACCATCGCCCATGTGCGTCGCCTTCATTTCCACAAAGTTGCCCACGCGAACTTCGTCTGCCAGCCTGTTCCCAGGCCTCAGACGCGCAAATGGACCAATTCTGCAATTCTCCCCGACTACACTGTCTTCGAGATGCGAAAAAGGCAGCACTTCGCTTTCAGGACCGACGTGACAATCCCGAATGACACAGTTCGCGCCGATCGATGCCCGGTCGCCAAGCACCACGTTACCCTCGAATACACAGCCAACATCAATAGTGACATCGCGCCCGCATGACAATGTGCCGCGCACGTCGATGCGCGCCGGATCGACAATCGTGACACCCTGGTTCATCAACCTCTGCGCCTGTTCCCATTGGTATATCCGCTCGACGCGAGCAAGCTGCGAAGTGCTGTTGACACCGAGCACCTCGAATTCATTATCGGGTGTGGTGGAGGTCATTGTTGCGCGTTCACGTACTGCACTGGCAACAATGTCAGTCAGATAGAACTCGCGCTGCGCGTTGTTGTTACCCAGGGCCGAGAGCCATTTCCTCAGGTACGTCGTCGACGCTGCCAGCAGCCCGGTATTGACCTCGCGGATCGCACGCTGTTTTGCAGTGGCGTCTTTTTCCTCGACGATGCGGGTGATGTTGCCAGCGCGGTTGCGGATGATTCGCCCATAGCCATGCGCATCGTCGAGCTCGACTGTAAGCAAGGCGAGATCGGCTTTGGACGCCAGCAAGCGCTGCAAGGTTGCGACGCTGACCAGCGGAACGTCCCCATACAGAACCAGCGTGGTATTCGCGTCCAGAACCGGCAGTGCCTGTTGCACCGCGTGTCCGGTGCCCAGTTGCGGCTGCTGGCAAACAAATTCCACACCGCTTGCCTTGAGCCGCTCCGGCACGGCCTCTCCTCCGTGACCGTAAACGACGACGGTGCGCCGTGCGCCCAGTTCGCGCGCGGTGTTGATTACGTGCTCGAGCATCGGCTTCCCGGCCAATGGATGCAACACCTTGGGAATATCGGAATGCATTCTCGTGCCTTTGCCGGCAGCAAGAATGACAACGTCGAGGTCGGACATGGGTCGGAATAGAAAATCGCTTATGCGGGCCGGGAAATTATCGCATACCGATCAGGCGCGGCGTTGTGAACATCGGCCCTTAGTCATCAGGGGCGTGGTAGGCCCAATCCAGTAGTGCATCCAGGGCAGGTCCCGCGTCCTGCGCGTACGCATGATTGATGAAGCACACCACCACAAGCGTCTGCCCCCGGGCATTGTTGACGTAGCCGGCAATCGCGCGTACTTCGTCAAGGTAGCCTGTCTTGACATGGGCGCGACCGGCAACAGACGATGTTTCCAGTCGGTTGCGCATGGTGCCGTCTACGGCCACCAACGGAAGTGAGGAAACCAGTTCCGGCATCAGGGGGCTGTGCCAGGCATCAACAAGCACGCTGGCCAGTTGCTGTGGGGTGAGGCGTGCGGCGCGGGACAGGCCGGCGCCGTTGTCGACAATCAGGCCGGCGCTACCGAAATCATGACTGGCCATCCACTTGTTCAGGGCCCTGCGCGCTTTGGCGGGCGTTAGCGGATAACCTTCGCTGGTGCCGAGTGTCAGGAACAGGTGCCGCGCCATGACGTTGTTGCTGAATTTGTTGGTTTGCTGAACGGCTTCGGCAAGCGACACCGATTCGTGCGTAGCGAGCACGCTGGCCTCATCGGGAACTGCGCCGGCTTTGACCGAACCGGCCAATGACCCGCCAAGCTCAGACCACAACTGCGTGAAGACCGCGGAGAAGTATTCATCAGGTTCCAGCAGGCTGTAGCGGCGCGACTTTTCACCGCAGCCGGCCGGGAATACCCCGGTAAATGCCAGCGTGTTTGCGCTCTGCGTCGGCGTGCGTGGCCACACGTCGCAATCGGCGTATCCCAGCGCCAGGTTGTTGATGATATCCATACCGGGTAACGCCGGTTCGGCCGCAATACTGACGGTTCCTTGCTCGGCATCGGGGATGAATCGTAGCAAAACGGTTTTGTAATTGAGCAAGAGCGCATCGGCGCCGACGTTGTACGGGCGCATGGGCTCGCCATCGAACAGTGCCGGATCGTAGTCGCCGTAGGCAAATGCGCTGCGGTCAAGATAGACATTGCCGCCGACATCGCGCAGTCCCCTTGCTCGTAATTCGCGAAGAAACAACCAGAAGCGTTCCAGCGTCAGTGCCGGGTCGCCGCTGCCCCTGAAATACAGATTGCCGTCGAGGTATCCATCCTCGAGTGGTCCGTCAATCCATGCTTGCGTCTGCCAAGTGAAGGCGGGGCCGAGGATATCGAGCGCGGCATAGGTGGTAATGAGCTTCATCGTCGATGCCGGATTGAAAGCGGTATCTGCGGCCACCTCGGCAATCGTTTCGTCGTTGCTCAGGTTGTAGACGACAATGCCGACGGCTTCGTGCGGTACGCCGGCTCGCTCCAGCGCCCGGCTAACGGGGGCCGGGACGGCCGTCGTCGCAGTCAGTGATGCGCATGCGCTCAAGAGCAGAACGGCCGATATTGTTAATGGGTACTGTCCGCGCATGTTGATGTCAGAAGGGTTCGTACATGACCGGTTTGGCAGTGCAGGCGTCGTGAGTGAGTCCGATCGGCTACGCGATCAATGTTGCGTCTGCGAAACTGCCGGCACGGTCAGGGACCCGCCGTTGCCGTGACAAGTATGCCATCGGCTCGGCATTGGCAGGCTGGTGCCGGCATTTGCGCAGCGATGAGACTGCCGTGATGCACCGGTTGGCAGCACCTTGTGCCAAGTGCCAATTGTCCGCATGGCAGGCAAATGTCTTCGTTTGCAAACAGTTTATTTTTTGGCAAACCGTGGGAATAATTTGAGTAAGGTAACAATGCGCATGACACGCAACGTGCGGTGATAACCGCGCACAATCGATGCACACGAACATGCGTTTGTGCACACGAATTGAGCGCCGGTGTAACGTCTCTGCAAATCCCGCTTTCAGGCCAGTTACAACAGCAGAGGGAAGCTGGTGGCATGTCGCGATGTCATCGTTGCCTGGTGCCGAAGCTGGCGCGGTAGATGCTTTTACAGGAATGGAAGGCGCAGCGCCTTCGGCCCGGGTATCGTCGATCGTGGTTCATCAAGCAGGAGGCGTGTTCATGGATTTCGCTGAATGTATTTCCGATCAGATTGCGGCGGCCGGCCGGCCACTGGTAGGTGTCACGCTGGCGGCCGTCCCATGCCGGGATACGCCATTGATACTGACGCTGCATTGGCATGGCTTCGTCGAGGAGCGTATTGCCCAGATCGAGGAAGCAAAGCCGGTGCGCTTTTCTTCCGTTCCCAGCTCTGCACTGCAACTGAATATGCGCTGGGACGAGTTGCTGTCGGTTGACCTGGCGGCGATGGAAGCGGGTTGGGAACTCGGCGCCTGGGATGTAGCAAGGACGCAGCGCCCCGGGTGCGAGCGACCGGGGGCCACGGCCAGAGAAACCATGGAATGTCGTCAGGCATTTGGTGCCCTGCCGCCGGGCGCTCTCGGCGAGCAACTGGTCGTATCGGAAACACCGGATGCGGAAGAGTTGATCGACGTCGCCTCGCGCAGTGGTTATTTGTTGTGGACGTTCAGGCCGGTACACGGTGGCATCTGGGCCGAAGTCAGTGACGACGCAACATTGCGCTCCGATGGCACACGCCGCCCGCCGTGCCCGCATCGCCCGGTCCCGCCGGGCCAGCGCAACGCGCGCCGCACCATCTACCGGTTTGGTGTGGCTGCCGGCGGAATCGCCCTGAACTAGTCCTGTTAGGGTGTTCTCCCACCTATTGGGTGGACTTCAGTAGTAAGCGCACACTCTCAAATTTCTCATTCTGAGGGGTGAATTTTCTTTGCCTGCCTGTTGAAAAGCGGCATCGTCGCCACTATCATTAGCACTCGTTTGGATTGAGTGCTAACAGCATCCGCCAAGCCCGTAATAATTCAATTTCAAGAAACTCTATAGGGTTGATTACCAAGGAGAAATCGGCTATGAAGATTCGTCCCCTCCATGATCGCGTGATCGTCAGGCGCCTGGAAGAAGAGCGTACAACCGCATCAGGCATTGTCATTCCTGATAGCGCAACAGAAAAACCGGATACCGGCGAGATCATCGCAATCGGTACCGGCAAAATCCTCGAAGATGGCAAAGTTCGCCCGCTCGATGTCAAGAAAGGCGACAAGGTCCTGTTTGGCAAGTATTCGGGGCAGACCGTCAAGATCGAAGGCGAGGAAATGCTCGTCATGCGCGAAGAAGACATCATGGGTGTCCTCGACGCCGCCTGAAGCGGGTAACCCTGCGCCACTAAATATCGAAATCTCAACAGGAGTAACGCAATGGCAGCAAAAGATGTCAAATTCCATGACGCCGCCCGCTCACGTATTGTGAAGGGCGTGAACGTCTTGGCCGATGCGGTCAAGGTAACCCTCGGGCCGAAAGGCCGCAATGTCGTTCTCGAGCGCTCATTTGGTGCCCCGACGATTACCAAGGACGGTGTATCGGTCGCCAAGGAAATCGAGCTCAAGGACAAGTTTGAAAACATGGGCGCACAGATGGTCAAGGAAGTCGCCTCGAAGACCTCTGATGTCGCCGGTGATGGAACGACGACCGCGACCGTGCTGGCGCAGGCAATCGTGCAGGAAGGCATGAAATTCGTTGCCGCCGGCATGAATCCGATGGACCTGAAGCGCGGTATCGACAAAGCCGTTGTTGCCATCGTTGACGAACTGGCAAAGATCTCCAAGCCGTGCACGACCAGCAAGGAAATCGCCCAGGTCGGTTCCATTTCGGCCAACTCCGACGCGGAAATCGGCAAGATCATCGCCGATGCGATGGACAAGGTCGGTAAGGAAGGGGTCATCACCGTTGAAGATGGCTCCGGTCTGCAAAGCGAACTCGAAGTGGTCGAGGGCATGCAGTTTGACCGTGGCTACCTTTCTCCGTATTTCATCAACAACCCCGACAAGCAGATGTCGGTTCTGGAAAATCCGTACGTGCTGCTGCACGACAAGAAGATTTCCAACATTCGCGATCTGCTGCCGGTGCTCGAGCAGGTTTCCAAATCCGGCCGGCCGTTGCTGATCATTGCCGAAGACGTCGAAGGCGAAGCTCTGGCTACCCTGGTCGTGAACAACATCCGTGGCATTCTCAAGACTGCCGCCGTCAAGGCGCCGGGCTTTGGCGATCGCCGCAAGGCCATGCTCGAGGACATCGCCATCCTGACCGGCGGCACGGTCATTGCCGAGGAAGTTGGCCTGACGCTGGAAAAAGCCAGCCTCAACGATCTTGGCGAGGCCAAGCGCGTGGAGATCGGCAAGGAAGAGACGACCATTATCGATGGTGCCGGTGAGCAAAGCGGCATCGAAGGCCGGGTCAAGGCCATTCGCCAGCAAATCGAAGAGTCGACCAGTGACTACGACCGCGAAAAACTGCAGGAGCGTGTCGCCAAGCTGGCCGGTGGTGTTGCCTTGATCAAGGTTGGTGCCGCCACTGAAGTGGAAATGAAGGAGAAAAAGGCCCGCGTTGAAGATGCGTTGCACGCAACCCGTGCTGCCGTGGAAGAGGGCATCGTTGCCGGTGGTGGTGTTGCACTGATTCGGGCCCGCTCGGCAATCCAGAAACTCAAGGGCGAAAACCATGACCAGGACGCCGGTATCAAGATTGTTTCCCGCGCCCTTGAAGAGCCGCTGCGCATGATTGCTGCCAATGCCGGTGACGAACCGTCAGTTGTGCTCAACAAGGTGGCGGAAGGCAAAGGCAACTACGGCTACAACGCCGCCACCGGCGAATACGGTGACATGGTTGAAACGGGTGTTCTCGACCCCACCAAGGTGACCCGTTATGCACTGCAAAACGCATCCTCGGTTGCCGGTCTGATTCTGACCACCGATGCAATGGTCGCCGAGGCGCCCAAGGAAGAGGGAGCCCAACCCGCACCTGACATGAGTGGTATGGGTGGAATGGGCGGCATGGGCATGTAAGTCCGGCTGGCGTCGCGCTGACCCCGATCGTGGGGCCAGCCTGGCGCCAACGCGGGCTGGCTTACGCCACACTCGCTCGAAAGGGCCTCGCATTGCGGGGCCTTTTTTTTGCGGCGGTGCGCAATAGTTTGCTGCGAGCCTTGAGTTATGATGCGTCGCTGGCAACAAAACAATAACCATACTCAGCCAACAGGAAAAATAACGATATTCAATCAACAGGGGGCTCAAACATGAAAAATCCGCAGGGCTACTGGAAGGCAAACCTCAGGATTCTGTTGGGATGCCTGATCGTCTGGTTCATTGCCTCTTATGGCTTTGGCATCATCATCGCCGAACCGCTCAATTCAATCAGCATCGGCGGCTATCCACTCGGATTCTGGTTTGCGCAGCAGGGGTCAATCTACGTTTTTCTCGTGCTGATCTTCTATTACGTCCGGCGCATGAACAAGCTGGACCGCGAATTCGACGTTCACGAAGAATAAGCCGGGGAGAATCCAATGGATCTGAGCGTACTAACCTGGATAGTAGTGGGCTTCACGTTCGCGCTGTATATCGGCATCGCAATCTGGGCGCGAGCGGGAAGCACGGGTGAATTCTATGTTGCCGGCAAGGGGGTCAACCCCATTGCCAACGGCATGGCGACGGCAGCTGACTGGATGTCCGCCGCATCGTTTATTTCAATGGCGGGTCTGATTGCCTTCAAAGGCTACGACGCGTCGGTGTACCTGATGGGATGGACCGGTGGCTACGTGCTGTTGGCACTGTTGCTTGCGCCCTACTTGCGCAAGTTTGGCAAGTTCACGGTGCCCGAGTTTATCGGCGAGCGCTATTACTCGCAGACGGCTCGCATCGTTGCCGTGCTTTGTCTGATTGTGGCCTCGCTTACTTACGTTATTGGCCAGATGAAAGGCATCGGGGTTGCGTTCTCGCGATTCCTCGAAACGAGTTATGAAGCCGGCCTGTTCAGCGGCATGGGTGTTGTGTTTTTCTACGCCGTGCTGGGCGGCATGAAGGGTATCACTTACACCCAGATTGCCCAGTATTGCGTGCTGATCTTTGCTTACACGGTGCCAGCGATCTTTATTTCACTGCAATTGACCGGCAATCCGATTCCGCAGCTCGGACTCGGCAGCTCTCTCAGTGATGGCACCCACATGTTGGCAAAACTCGATCAGGTACTCGTCGACCTTGGTTTTGCCGAGTACACGGTGAAAAAGGGCACGGAACTGAACATGGTGGCGCTGACGCTGTCACTGATGATCGGCACGGCAGGTCTGCCGCACGTGATCGTGCGTTTCTTCACGGTCCCCCGAGTGCGTGACGCGCGTGCCTCGGCCGGTTGGGCGCTGTTCTTTATCGCGCTGCTCTATACCACCGCACCGGCTGTCGGGGCCATGTCGTTCTACAACCTCATCAAGACCATTCAGCCGGGAGAGATCGGTTCGCCCACCGGCAACCTCGTCTACGACGAACGCCCGCAGTGGTTCAAGAACTGGGAGCGTACCGGGTTGCTGGCCTATGAGGACAAGAATGGCGATGGCCGGATTCAGTATTACAACGACAAGAATCCGACATTCGAAGCGATGGCCGAGGCCGATTACAACTGGCAGGGCAATGAGATGACCAAGATCGACCGCGACATCATGGTGCTGGCCAATCCCGAAATCGCCAAATTGCCGAACTGGGTGATTGCACTGGTTGTCGCCGGCGGCCTGGCGGCGGCACTTTCCACGGCGGCCGGACTATTGATGGCCATTTCGTCCGCGGTATCGCACGACCTGCTCAAGGGCGTATTCATGCCCGGTATTTCGGAGAAGGCGGAGCTTATGGCGGCCCGGGTTTCGATGGCTGGTGCCATTGTGATTGCCGGGGCGCTGGGATTGCATCCGCCGGGTTTTGCCGCGCAAGTAGTGGCGCTGGCGTTCGGGCTTGCCGCATCATCGATTTTCCCGGCGCTGATGTTCGGCATTTTCAACAAGCGTGTGAACAGCACCGGTGCAATTGTTGGCATGCTGGTTGGCTTGACCAGTACTCTTGTCTACATATTCATGTTCAAGGGCTGGCTGTTCATTCCCGGCACCAACAACTTCCCCAATACGCCTGATAACTGGCTGTTTGGTATTCAGCCAGAGGCGTTCGGTGCGGTCGGCGCCTTGCTAAACTTCGTGTCCGCCTGGGTGGTATCGAAGCTGACTTCACCGCCTCCGGAGCACATCCAGCATCTGGTGGAAGATATCCGTGTTCCGCGCGGAGGTGGTGCCGCAGCCGCGCATTGATGCGCTGTTGTGTTGTTTGCGAAAAGCCCCGCTGCGGCGGGGCTTTTCTTTTTGCGAACCAGAGCGACCGATCGCGAAATGCGCTAGCCTGCCGGTTGCCAGCCTCACCGATGACTGAATGATGGAAATCGAGTTAATCGAGATCAGGGACTTTCTCGCCGCGTGTCATCCGTTTGATTCGTTGCCTGAGGATGCGCTCGACCGGTTACCGGGCCTGCTGTCCATTCGCTACCTGCGCCGCGGCACACCGATTCCTTCAGCGAACACCGAGAGTGATGATCTGTACATCATTCGACAGGGCGCGGTGGAAGTGCGCGACCGCAGTGGAGAACTTGTCGACAAGCTGGGGGAAGGCGAAACGCTTTCGGAGAGCTGCGGCGGCAGTGTCGACGATTCGGCGATGACCG
>JASFUE010000011.1:0-20568 GCA_050050435.1 Burkholderiales bacterium
ACTGGATCTGGGCGCGGTCCTGAAGACATTGCCTGGTGTCAAACCGGGCGCAGTCGTGCCCTACACCGCCAAACTGATCGTCATTGTAGAACCGCCACTGCTCGGACCGATGCAACTTCCGCTTCAGCGCAGCGGTGAGCTTCCGATCCCTGCAATCCCCGAGATCACGCTGTCCTCGTTTGAAGTCGGCGATCTGGGCGTAGATCAGATCAGCGGCAAGGCGCGGCTGCGGGTAAAGAACACCAATCAGTTCACCCTTGATCTCTCGCAGTTGCGTGTCGACCTGACCATTGCTGGCAGGAAAGTCGCGAGCACACGGACCAATAGCAGCTCCAGACTCGGTCCGGGCCGTACCGCTGCCGTGGACATACCTGTTACGCTCTCTCCGGGCGCAGCGACTGCGGCACTCGCGGACTTGCTTGGCGGCGGTGACACCAGTTATGCCATATCCGGCAGGCTCGACGCCCGCACCCGTTTCGGTGATGTTGTTTTGCCGTTTGGAACGCGCGGTGAAACGACCGTGCGCCAACGCTAGAGACGAAGAGAAGTGGTAACGACCGGGGCAAGCTGTCAGTGCGGTGGCACAGCATTGCCAACACTCACCCGCCAGCGATATGGTTGTGGCAGCAGCCAGTCCGGACTACATTGCCAACACTCACCCGCCAGCGATATGGTTGTGGCAGCAGCCAGTCCGGACTACACATGATTCGGTGACGCCGGAGATATCGAACAACAAACCCATGACCACCAAAAGAAAACGCTCAAGAAACACCGTTGTTCCGGATATTCCTTTTCGATCCGCAACCAGGCTTGCCGCCATGATCCGGCGGCGCCAGATTGGTTGTCTCGAACTCCTCGACTGTTACCTCGAGCGCATCGGCCGACTGAATTCGCGGATCAACGCGGTCATCATCGTCGACGAAGAACGCGCCCGTGCCCGAGCAAAGCAAGCCGACCGGGCAGCAGCCCGAAAAAACTGGTGGGGTCCGCTGCACGGTGTTCCGATGACGGTCAAGGAATCATTCGATATAGCCGGCCTGCCAACGACCTGGGGGCATGTTCGCCAGCGAAAAAACATCGCCCAGCACAACGCCCTGGCAGTGCAGCGTTTGCTCGGGGCCGGTGCAGTCATTTTCGGCAAGACCAACGTTCCAGTCGGGCTCGCTGACTGGCAGACCTACAACCCGATCTACGGCACCACCAACAATCCGTGGGACGTTGCCCGTGTTCCCGGCGGCTCCTCCGGTGGCGCAGCGGCCGCACTCGCAGCGGGGTTGACCGGGCTCGAGCTTGGCAGCGATATTGGTGCCTCGATACGCAATCCCGCGCACTATTGCGGCGTCTACGGGCACAAACCGACTTTCGAGCTTTGCCCGACACACGGACACAACTTGCCACCCAATGTTTCAACAAGGGACATGATGGTGATCGGGCCGCTTGCGCGCAGCAGTGATGACCTGGCTGTTGCCCTGGACATTGTGGGGCAACCCGATGAGTTTACAGCCCGCGGATTACGCATCGCATTGGCAAAACCGCGCACGCATGTACGCAACCTGCGTATCGCCGTGCTCAGCGATGCCGCCACCGCACCGGTCGATGACAGCGTGCAAGCCGGCGTTCTCGCGGCGGCACAGGCGTTTGCCAGGGCCGGCGCCACCGTTTCGCAAAAAGTATTGCCGAAAATCGATCTGCACGATGCACACCGCACCTACATTCATCTTCTGCGCGGCGCGACCGCGACTGCAGTTCGCGACGAAGACTACGCCAGGCTACGCCGCCGCGCTCCACGCGTGCGCGATGACGACGACTCCTATGAAGCCTGGATGATTCGCGCGACCACGATGTCACATCGCGATTGGCATGGCTGGAACGAAAAGCGCGAGGCGATACGCCACGCGTGGCTGCAATTTTTCCGGGACTGGGACCTGTTGTTATGTCCCGCCGCGGCCAGTGCGGCGTTCGAACACAACCAGAAAGGTGAACGCTGGCACAGAATGATTCCCGTGAATGGTGCGCTGCAACCGACCACGACGCAATTGTTCTGGGCCGGCCTGTCCGGTATGGCGTATCTGCCATCCACAGTAGCGCCCATTGCCTTTACTGATGAGCGTTTGCCGATCGGCGTACAGATTGTCGGCCCCCAATACGGCGACTTGCAGTGCATCGCGGCTGCACGCTTCCTCGAGCGGGAACTTCAGCCATTCGTCGCGCCGGATGAATTCGTCTGATGACAAGGTACATGCGTGCGCAAGCCGCACCAGCATGGCCGCCGCGCGCGGCTATCGAGGACATTGAAAGGGCAGACAGATATGACAGCAAACGCTTCTCATCAAACCATCATCCGCAGCGCCACCATTGTTGACGGTAGCGGTACCGAGCCGGTAACCGCGGACGTCGCAATTGACGATGGCCGCATTAGCGCAATCGGCAAAATCGCGGGGAAGGCAAAGCAGGTCGTAGACGCTGACGGGCTGGCCCTGATGCCCGGGATCGTCGACGTACATACGCATTACGATGCCCAGATCACCTGGGATCGGACAATGTCCCCCTCGCCTGCACTAGGTGTGACCACGGCAGTCATCGGCAATTGCGGCTTCGGCATCGCACCGTGCCCACAGAGTCAGCGCGAGACCATGCTCAAGAATCTTTCAGTGGTCGAAGGTATGGACCTCGACGCCCTGCTTTCCGGTACGCGTTGGGAGTTCGAAACATTCCCCGAATATCTCGAACAGATTCGCAGAACCGGTCCGTTTTCCAATGTCGCTGTACTCGCCGGGCACTCTGCAATCCGCACGGCCGTAATGGGAGATGAAGCTTCTACCCGCGTCGACCCTACCCGGGAAGAACTGCTACAGATGCAAACCATGGTGCGCGAAGCGCTTGCGTCCGGCGCGATCGGATTCGCTTCGTCGTTCTCGCCCAATCACGCCGGTTACGGCGGGCGGCCGATGCCATCCACCATCGCAACGGATGCCGAACTACGCACACTGATGCAACCGCTCGCCGAGGCTGGCAAGGGGATGTTTGTAACGGCAGCGGGTTCACGCGCAACCACCGACTACCTGGAATCACTCGCCGCACAGACCGGCCGCCCGATGTTCATGGTCACCGTACTGGCAATGTACAACGATGCCGAGCCCGATGCGGCTCTGGGTTATTTCCAGCGCTGCGAACAAGCACACGAGCGCGGGCACGAAGTCTATATTCACACCAATCCGCATCCGTTGTCGTTTGACTTCACGCTTCGCAACCCCTACCTGTTGTTTTCGCACGATGCATTCGATCGCGTCAAAACAGCGAACCCGGAACAACTGCCCGGCATTTACGCCGATCCGGAATTTCGTAAACGTTTCCGGGAGAACCTTGCCCATCCGAAGCAAGGCATTTTGTTCTATGGAGACTGGTCAAAGATCGAGGTGGATGAGCAGCCGGTGTCTGAATTGGCAAAACGCGATGGCTGCGACCCGCTCGACTGGTTCCTCGACCAGTCGCTGGATACGCTGTTCATCGGCAAACTGTTCCAAAACGACGACGCCGGTGTCGCGCCGCTGTTGAAACATCCCAATGGCGTGCTTGCATTGTCGGACGCCGGCGCGCATCTGATCTTTCTGTGCGACGCAGGCTTCGGGCTTCATTTTCTGAAACATTGGGTGCGCGAAACCGGAACATTCTCGCTCGCCGAAGGCGTGCGCCGCCTTACCTCGGATCCCGCAGACAAATACCGCATACCCGGGCGCGGCCGAATCGAAACCGGGGCTTGGGCCGATCTGATGCTGTTCGACCCCGCAACGGTTGGCATATCAGCACTGCAACGCCGCAACGATCTTCCCGGTGGCGGCACCCGAATGGTCCGCCATCCCCAAGGCGTGCACGGCGTATGGGTCAATGGTCGGCAGGTACACGACGGCAATGACTATCTACCGCTTGATTCGGGCCCGGGCCACGTGCTGACACAGTTCAACTCGTAGGCAGACACTCGCCTTGCCCCAGCTGGTTGGTTGCCGATACAACTTCACCAACCAGCATCTACCAGTGTTGCCAGCATCCTGAATTGCCGTACCGAGTCGATCAGTGTGCGGCGATCGACTTTGCCTGAGAGGTCGCCAGCCGGCCTTGGCATTTGACAGAAGCCAGCAAATGGACCGATTTTTGCTGCTACCGTTCGTTCGCGGCGCCTCGCAATTGGCGTCAATTACGAACAACACAAATAGCAGTCAGGATCATGCTGTTCAAACTCAATTCCCGGGACCTGAAAGTCGGCATGTTCGTAGCCGAACTCGATCGTCCCTGGATCGATACACCATTCCTGATTCAAGGGTTTCTCATCCGCGACCCGCGTGAGGTCGCGAGCTTGCGCTCGCATTGCAACTATGCGTACGTTGATTCGCATCGCTCGGCAGCGGGGCTGTTGCCCAAACTCCGATCGAACGACACAAGCCCAAATACCCAGCCCGGGACATCTCACAATGGCGCGAGCCGCGGCAAGGTCATCGACCTGACGGGGGAAGCAAGCGATGAATCCAGCCTGAGCGATACGGGGCGCTTCATGAGCATGGCTCAAGCAACGCCCGGTGACGCCCGGGCTACCAGAGAATCCTTGCGCATGAAGTTGCGGCGCGCGCTACTCGGGCACGCGCGAGCCGTTGAAGCGTCGCCACCACCACCGAGATTCGCGTTCATACCAAGGGATATAAGCCTGGTTCCCCATTCGGATTCGCACTCGCTTGAAGAAGAGATCGGCTCGGCATCGGGCTGTTTCGACGATGCCAAATACGCAATGAGCCGAATGGTCGCCGATATCCTCGGGGGCAAACGGCTGGTGCTGGATTATGTCTGGAAAGCCATGAATGACGTCGTCGAAAGCATGCTGCGCAATGGCGATGCCCTGATGTGGATTGCGATGACCTCGCGCCAGGACGCGACTATCTACGGTCGAGGTGTGCGTGCGGCAGTGCATCTGGTCGCTCTCGGCAAACATCTCGGATTGCCGAAGATCCGCCTGTCACAGATCGCGATGACCGGAGCGTTACTGGACATCGGGAAGACGGCACTACCGCTTCGCCTGTTAACCAAGCCTGACCAGTTGAGCGAAGACGAATTCACGCTGGTCAAGGATCATGTGCGCTGTGGGCTGGAGTTGCTGGCAAACGCCGCACCACTTCACAAGGATATCGTCCGGGCAATCGCCGAACACCATGAACGTGAAGATGGAAGCGGCTACCCAAATGGTTTGAAGGGCGAAAAGATCGGACTGTTCGGCCGCATGGCTGCCATCGTGGATACATTCATGGCATTGACAGACGAACGGCCATTTGCCGAAGCCATGTCGCCGTACATCGCATTTCGCCACTTAACGGAATGGAGCACAAACCTGTTCCATTCGCCTTTGGTACAACAATACATTCAGACCATAGGCGTCTTTCCAGTGGGTTCGCTGGTGGATTTGTCCTCGGGTGAGGTCGCGGTGGTTGTCCAGCAAAACCGCGCGCAACGCCTGAAACCACAGGTGCTCGTCGTGGCCGACGCGAAGAAGGTTGCACTTTCGAAACCGGCGTACGTGGATCTCGCCAAGGAAAAACTGACGCGCAACAAACCCGAACCGCTATCGATATCCGCCGGGCTGCCGACCGGCAGCTACGGACTGGACGAACAACACCTGCGTCCGGCCTGATCGACTGCCTGCACAGCCCAGGCGCGCTTTACGCTATTCATCGTGACGGACGCAGCATTTTGCCGGCCGTATGCCTGAAATTCCCGCTTCCCGCTTCAGTTGCCGGATACTTCGTAGACGAGCTTGTCCAATCCCGGTATGCCAAGGCGGCCCAGTGCGGCGTAGAGAGGATGACCAATCAGGGTCACCAGCATCAGCAACACGGCTATTGCTGGCGGACCGATCGCCACAAACAGAATCAGGTCGATGACACTGCCGCGCCCCATCAAGCTCACCACGCCGGCGAATACACCGAACATCAGCCCCATCGCCAGCCCCGAGACCAGGCTCACGCGCAGCAAGGTACCCAATGACAGTATGCCTCTGATTTGCTTGCGTTCGCGCTGCATATGTCTGCTGTTCTCCATTCGTTGCTTCAGGCCATAACCTCTTTCAAGTGTACGCCAGAGCTTGCTGAAATCAGCATCGTAATCGAAAGCTGCCGCGCAAGCATCCCTGCCCTGGTCTCATCAAGCCCCCGGCGGACCGGCTCGACTCACTGCGGCTGCCACAACGAACAGCTGCTTCAGCACCGGCTTGCGACAAGATCCTTGAACATGATTGTGACTCTTACGCCCTGATATTCACACACTTGCAGATCATTCCATCCCAAGCCTGCGTAAAGGCGACGGGCGTGTTCGGTATGTAGATACAGTCTAGATTTCCCGTGTTGCCTTGCCGTTTCTTCAACATGCTCAACCAATGCGGTCGCAATTCCCCTGCGTCTGAATCCGGGCTTCACGAAGACACTGGCCAGCCATGGCGACAGGTCCTTGCGCGTACTCATGTCCTCGTATACCAGTGCTGCCGAACCGATTAGCTGATTGCCCTCCAAGGCAACGAACATGAATGGCAGATTATTGGATGCGGCTATTGCCTGCAATTTCGCAACCCGGTCATCGTAGGTTTTGCCGGGACTGAAGTGCCGCCACTCGTCGAAATGCAGCCTCGCCAGCTCTGGCACAAACTCCGGATGTTCGCCCAGAAAGTCAATCTTCATGTGATTTGGCCAACGTTGTCACGCCTCACGCCTCTTGTGCACCAGCTCATGCGTATGTTGTTCCCAGTCCCGACCGTCAAATACGGCTTTCGACTTCAAGCGGGACGGTGTTGCAGTAACAGCTACCCGAATACTTCATTTTCCCCTCCAGCAACATGCAATCGATGCAAACAACGAAAGTACCGGGCCATGCCGCTTCGGGATGAAGCAAGATGATATTAATCGATTAAGCGAGTCCGCTGAACGACTTGATGTCGCGCTCGCCTGGGCGCGAGATTCGGTATTCGATTTCGGGTCGTAAACCCCCATGGCAGGGACTAAAGCAAAAGCGCCCGCCGTTTACACGGCGGGCACCTTATCTGATTACCTCCTCGCGATGATTCCTGGCGCACATCTGCGCCAGTGGATCAACGCGCGTCACCTGCGCCAATTAGTCCCGGCGCATCACCCGTGCCGTACGCTCCCCCGAAAGCGACTGTGCCAGGCTCAGCAGGCTTACGAACTCACCCCGGTAACCGAATCGATCCTCGCCTCTTGCGCTACCGGCGAGCCGCCTGACGTCGTCATAGTCAAACTGTTCCATGTATTTGCCACCACGCAGTAGCTGACCGAACCCGGCTACCGCAGCAGAAAAGCGGAAGTTGTCGCTGGTCTCGCCAAGCTCGCGCCTGATATCTTTCCTGTAAATCGGGCGTTCAATGAGCTTGCTGACTTCACCCTCAGGCGCCTTGTAGCGCAAGCGCAGAAAAGCCACCTCGTTCAGTTTTCCGTCGCCATGCGCAGGCTGTTGCTGGTAACGCAGTGTCTCGACACGCTGACCGCGCGATCCCGCGAGCGCAATCTCATAGATTGCCGTTACGGTATGCCCGGCCCCGATCTCACCGGCGTCGACCTTGTCGTTGTTGAAATCTTCTCGTGCAAGCACGCGGTTTTCGTACCCGACGAGTCGATACTCGGCAACAACGTCGGGATTGAATTCGATCTGGATCTTTACGTCCTTGGCAATCGTCTGCAACGTAGCTGAAACCTGTTCGACCAGCACCTTGCGCGCTTCGTTGACGGTATCGATGTAGGCATAGTTACCGTTGCCGGCGTCGGCGAGTTGCTCCATGAGTCGGTCGTTGTAGTTACCGGTGCCGAAACCAAGCGTGGTCAAAGATATGCCGGTCTTGCGTTTTTCCTCTACCAGGTTCTCAAGCGCTTCGAAGTTGGTCGTACCGACATTGAAATCTCCATCAGTGGCCAGCAATACGCGGTTGATTCCACCTTCGACAAAAGCCTGTTCGGCCATGGCATACGCAAGCCGGATTCCGGCGGCGCCATTGGTCGAACCTCCGGCGGTAAGCGCATCAAGCGCCGAGATGATTCTGCCCTTGTTGCGTCCGGAAGTTGGCTCCAGCACCACACCGGAAGCACCGGCATAGACCACGATGGATATTGAGTCATCGGCACGCAGTTCACGAGTGAGCATCTTCAGGGAAGTTTTCAGCAAGCCAATCTTGTCCGCAGAGCGCATGGAACCGGACACATCGATCAGGAACACCAGATTCGATGCCGGAATCTGCGACTTTGGCACTTCATAGCCTTTTAGCCCGACGTGCAGCAACTGTGTCTGGTTGTTCCACGGGTTGGGGCCTAGTTCGGTAACAATGCTGAATGGCTGCGCCCGAGTGGCGGGCGCGGGGTAGTCATAGCTGAAATAGTTGACGAATTCCTCCACTCGCACCGCATCGCGCACAGGCAAACTGCCGGCATTGAGCATGCGTCTGGTATTGCTGTAGGCACCGGTGTCAACATCGATACTGAAAGTGGAAACCGGATGTTCACTAACGCGCTTGAGCGGATTGTCATCGAAGTGCGCGTAGTTTTCCCGGTTTAGAGGCTCCCCAGGTAATCGAATTGAATTGAGGCCGGACAACGCACCGCCGGACAGATCACGCTTTTCTTTCTTGACGCCGGCAGCCTGTTGGCGGGCCAGCACTCGTGGGCGCGCGGCCGGCGCCACGATTTCAGCAATGGCATCCTCGTCGTCGAATGTTTTCGGGGCAAGCTGATCTTTGCTCGCCACGGCTTCCGGCACCTGCACAGTCTGGGAGCGCGGCATTGGATCCTGCGCTCGGTGCACTCCAGACGCCACGCTCGATTCGACCTCGGCGTCTGATGCAGGTTCGGTATGCGTTACGGGCACGGCTTGTTCCGGTTGCCGGCCCGGGCCATAACTGACGGCGTCGCCGGTGCACCCCGCCAGCGTGACCATCAACGCCAGCGCCAATACAAAATATGCTTGCTTCTTCACAGCGTCCTCCTTGTTCATACACGATTGAAGGTTCCAATGACCATGCTTCATGCATATAAACGATGGAGGAAGGGCTGCGGGGTTAACGCCTCCGAAGAAAAATGCGTCCGCCCGGTAAAGGCGTCATTACCGTTTGGCGACACGAATGTCAGGTGACCTGGCTTAAACGCTTAACCCGTCGCATAACGGACAGACACAGTTCACAATGCCCTGATTTGAAGTCACCCGCGCAAAGAAAACGCCCCGGCGCTTTCGCGGCCGGGGCGTCGTTACTTCTTGGTAGGCAATCCAGCGTACTTACGCGCTGAACTCCTCAACCGCCAAAACTGATCCGGTCTCGAAGTCTTGCCCGCCGGTACTGCCCTGTTTGACTCGCACTGGATCACCTCCTTTCAAAGTTGCCAGATTGGAAGTTTAGCAGAGCCAACCGTCCTGTAAACCACCAACCTGCAACCCGTCCCGGTGATCAGGCAACCTTGCCATCCAGCTGGCCCACTCGACGTTCCCTTGTCGCGTTTAATCATTTCTTTCCCGACCGCGCGTCTAGACCTGCGCCGGTTAACCACAATTCCGGCTTCGCCCCGGGGCACTGATTCTCACCTGTTTACGTCTCCGCGTACAAACAAATGCGCCGCACACGCTTTGATCAACATATCAGTCTGGACAAATGGAACCTGGCTGTGCAAGCACTCAGGGCTGTATGATCGGGGAAACCAGTTACAAACACGGCCACGAAGGACAATGAAAGAAAACAACGTCAGAAACATCCTGAAACAAGGTGGTACCGTCATCAACGGCTGGCTGGGCATTCCCAGTTCAGTGGCAGCAGAAAATATGGCACAGGCCAACTGGGACTCACTGACAGTCGATCTGCAACACGGGTTGGTCGATTACCAAAGCGCAGTCTCCATGTTTCAGGCGATCACAACGACGCCGACCGTACCGCTTGCACGGGTGCCATGGCTAGAACCCGGCATCATCATGAAACTGCTCGACGCCGGTGCCTTTGGCATTGTCTGCCCGATGATCAATTCACGCGCTGAATGTGAGGCCTTCGTTGGCGCCTGCCGTTACGCGCCGGTCGGTTATCGCAGTTTTGGTCCGGTGCGCGCGACATGGTACGCCGGAGCCGACTACTGGCAACACGCCAACGAAACGGTGATAACCATGGCAATGATCGAAACGCAGAAAGCGGTGGACAATATTGACGATATTCTCAGCGTTCCGGGCCTGGATGCGATCTATGTCGGCCCATCCGATCTTGCTCTGTCGATCGGGTGCAAGCCCGGCTTTCCACCCGAGGACAAGGTCGTTGAAGTAATCAAGGTCATTGCCGCAGCGGCCAGCCGTCACGGCATCTGGGCTGGCATCCATTGCGGTTCGACCAAAATGGCGAACGAAATGATTGGCTACGGCTATCAGTTCATCACCATGCTTGCCGACAACGCCCTGCTGGCCGCTGCGGCAAAGAACGCAGTCGCCGAACTGCGAGGGCTGGACACGGGCGCTGGCAAGACGGCCGGACCGTACTGACTGTCGGCACATTCAATCCGGGGCGCTGTGCGCGCTATTTCTCCAGCGCTTTGATGAGGTCGACAACCAGTGCGTGCTGCTGGAAGAACCGGCCGTTCGGATCGACGCCGGTACGCACGATCACCAGATTCTGGCCAGGCACTACAGTTACATACTGGCCTTTGTTACCTGCCGTGGTGTAAGTGCCCGGCGGCACGCGCGGCATCTGATCAAGCAACCAGAACTGCGCTCCGTAGCCCCATTGCCCCGCTTGCGGCGGTTTCGTCGGCGCCGGTGTCGTTAGAAATGCCAACCATCCCTCGGGAAGAATGCGTTGTCCTTCCCACACGCCGTCATTGGCCAGAAGCAATCCGAAACGCATCAGATCGCGCGCGGTTGTATAGACCTGGCTCGACCCGATAAAATTTCCACGATAGTCCGTCCCCATTCGAGTGTGGTACATGCCAAGCGGGCGCAACAACTCGTCATAGGGGAAGCGTAAATAATCGAGATCGTTGCTCAGTTGATACCGCAAGGCGCGCAGCAACAACAGCGTATCGTTGTTGGCGTATTTCCACCGCGTGCCCGGCTGCGCTTCGAGGAAGGGAGTCGTTGCCGCGCTGATTACATCCTGCCCGCCAAAATAAATGGCATTGGTATTGGCTCCGCCGCTGAAGAGCCCACTCGACATCCACAGCAGATGTTTGTAGGTGATGGCCTGCCGTGGATCGCCCGGATAACGCCATTCCGGGATATCGGCCACACCCTCGATGTCGAGGATGCCCTTGCGCGAAGCGATCCCGATCAGCGCCGCGGTGATGCTCTTTGCTGTCGACCACGTTCGATACCCCGAAGAAATTCCGAAACCGGGGCGATAGCGCTCGACAATCAGCTTTCCGTTCCTGGCGATGAGTAAGGACGTCGTGATCACACCCGGCTCAGTCGCGTATGTTTTTCCATCGAATGCCCGTTTGATGATCGCCCCGAGTTCCCCATGGCTGGGATCAATACCATTAGCGGGCAAACCGACGGCGTCGCCGGTGGGAAAGGGCAACCCGGACACGTCGGGAGGCGGTGGGAAAGCAACGTAGGGCAGACGCACGATGTCCTTCGTACGCCAATGTGGAGGCAGAATCGTGCAGCCCATGGTGTCGCGAAATGCGGCGATGCGCTCGATGCGCCCCGACACATCCCGGGCGATTACCATGCGACCCTGCTCGTCGATTACCGGATCGGGATAGCCTTCGCCATTAACGTCGACGAGCTCGACTTGCTCGATGTCATCCAGGGGTCGGCCCGCGAGAAAATGCGCCGAGCAGGTAAACAGCGCGCGATAACCGGCAACAATCAGCGGCTCATTCAAGTCCGCTATGCCTGCAGGTCGCTGGTAAGGTGTACGCCCGGAATCATCATCCGCTTGAGTACTGGCAACTGCGCACAGAACAAAGCCTGCGCTGATCCAGGCAATCAGAGGCGAAACAATCCGGGAGGACTTCATGGTTGGTTAACAGGCACTATCGCAAGCAGGAGCCATTTACAACAATTTGATTTGGTGCTGGCAACAGAGCTGATCCCCCGCAGCCACCTTGGTCAATCATACAGGCGGCAAACGCTCGCAGCCGGAAAAAGTTGACGGAAGTCAACAATCAATACAACGAAACTGACGACTCGAACGCAGGTGATGCAGAATTGGCCATGCAAAATCTGCAACAATCGGGTTTCGAGCTTAACCAGAGCGCCACAAGATCCGGAAAATGACAAAAACCTCTGTTGCACCTCTTGAGCATACAAGTTTGTATCAGCCGTGCAGCACGGCTGATCTTGATTTTGACACAACTGCGGAACTGCCTGACCTCGACGGCGTGTTCGGACAGGATCGAGCCGCTGAAGCCATCCGCTTTGGACTCGCTATTAAAAGGCCCGGATACAACCTGTTCGTACTCGGAGACCATGGAAGCGGTCGACACTGGCTCGTCAATCGCCTGCTCGCTGAAGCAGCGGAAAAAGCACCCGTGCCGTACGACTGGGTGTACGTCAACGATTTTGACGAACCGAGAAAGCCCAATGCGATGCGGTTGCCTGCCGGGCGGGGAGCAGGGCTACGCAACGACATGCAAAAACTGGTATCGGAGCTCGCGCCCGCAATTTCGGCTGCCTTCGAGAGCGATCAGTATCGACAGCAAGCAGATGTCATTCAGGACGAACTGAAAAAGAAACAGGAGGCTGCGCTCCAGGAACTTGGAGACGATGCGGTAAAAAACGGCATCGTATTGTTGCGAACGCCGCACGGCTTCACGTTCGCGCCGATGAAGGACGGACAGCCAATGAACCCCGAGGAGTTTTCCAAACTCCCGGAAAAAGAGCGAACTCGCGTCTCGGAAAAAGTCACCGAACTCACGGAACGGTTGAAAGACATCATGCAGCAAATGCCACGCTGGCATCGTGAAGCGATGACGCGGGTAAATGAACTCAGCCGGGAAACGCTGGCTCTTGCCGTTGGCCATCTGATTGAAGAGCTCAAGGAGCGCTATTCAGACCTGCCGGAGGTTGTTCAGTACCTGGACGCCGCACTCAAGGACATCATTGAATCGGGCCAGCAGCTGCACGAGCAACCTCGGCCGGATAGTGATCTCGAAACAGCAGGTGCGGTCGGATCTATCTCGTTACAGCGATACCTGGTGAATTTGCTTGTCGACAACTCCGAGCTGGCCGGCGCGCCTGTGGTTTACGAAGACAATCCAACGCACGATTATCTTGTAGGACGAGTCGACCAGGTCGCCCATATGGGCACCCTGGTCACCAATTTTCTGATGATCAAGCCAGGCGCTCTGCACAAGGCAAACGGCGGATATCTGATACTCGACGCCAACAAGGTGCTGGCCCAACCGTACGCTTGGGAGGGGCTCAAACGCATCTTGCGTGCCCAAAAGATACAGATCGAATCTCTCGGGCAAGTGTATGGACTCATCAGCACATTGTCGATCGAGCCCGAACCGATACCGATCAATCTCAAGGTTGTGCTGATCGGTGAACGCCTGCTCTACTACCTGATGAGCGCCTATGATCCCGACTTTCAGGAGCTGTTCAAGGTTGAAGCAGATTTCGAAAATGACGTCCCGAGAAATAGCAACAACACGAAATTGTTTGCACAACTGGTTGCGGCACTGGGCCGGGTAAACAAGATCATTCCGCTCGATCGTGATGCAGTTGCGCGCGTTATTGAACATGCATCCCGGCTCGCCGACGATTCCGGAAAACTGACGACACACGTACGCAAGATTACCGACCTGTTGCGCGAATCCGAATACTTCGCACACCGTAGCGGCCGCGACGTTATTTCCCGAAACGATATCGAAGAGGCCTTACGCGCGCAGATTCATCGCACTGACCGGGTCAAGCGCAGAACACAGCAAGCCATTCTGGAAAACGTATTACTCATAGACACAGCCGGAGTCCGATGCGGGCAGATCAATGGCTTGGCGGCCGCCACTCTTGGCGATGCCACGTTCGCGCACCCGGTGCGGATCAGCGCAACGGTTCGCCTCGGCGAAGGTGATGTCATCGATATCGAGCGCGAGGTCGAACTGGGTGGCGCCATCCACTCCAAAGGCGTGATGATTCTCGGTTCATTCCTCGGCGCACGCTATTCGCGTGGCATGCCGCTATCACTCAATGCCAGCCTCGTCTTCGAGCAGTCGTACGGCCCAGTGGAAGGTGACAGCGCTTCACTGGCCGAGTTGTGTGCCTTGCTATCGGTGCTTTCGGATGTTCCGATCAAGCAGTCCCTCGCAGTGACGGGGTCAGTTAACCAGCATGGCCAGGTTCAGGCTATCGGCGCCGTCAATCACAAGATCGAAGGCTTCTTCGACATCTGCAATGCCCGCGGCCTGACAGGCGAGCAAGGGGTATTGATTCCGGACGCAAATGTTCGTCACCTGATGCTGCGCGAGGACGTTGTCGATGCGGTCAAGGCCGGCAAGTTCCATATCTATTCCGTGTCAGACGTGGATGAAGCGATTGAACTGCTCACTGGTGTGCCTGCCGGGTTACCCGATGAACAAGGCACAATTCCCGAAGGTAGCATTAACCAGCTGGTCGCAACCCAGATTGCCGAAATGACCATGCAGCGACGATCATTCAATCGGCCTCCCGAAACAAGTCAGGGTCAGGCCTGACCGAACGATGATTACACGATGTTGATCGGCTGCCTCGCGGGTCAGCCTACCCAACAGCATGCCGCAAGGCAGTTAATGATACTTACTCGTCAACCGGCTTCCCGCCAAAAGTCTTCTTGCCAGTGAACATCGCAGAGACAATGTTGCCCCCCTCCTTGAGCTCGGTCATCACCACACCCAGGATATGCAGCACAATCATCACCACGGTCGCGTAGAAGCAATAGTAATGCGCCGTGATGAAGGGTTTTCGAAACGCGCGCATTTCCTGCCAGGCCACCTCGTCATACAGATGCGGCGAATAGGCTTGCAGGCTGGCTGGATCAACTCCCGGTGCTGCCACCCAGTTGGCGATCCAGGAGCCCAGTGGCGGATAAAAGATGTCGGTACCCGCCAGCACCAGTCCGGATACCGCCTGAATCAACAGTAGTAGAAACAGCAAAGCAACGGCTATGCGCGCGAGCGGATTGTGCCCGAGGTACTGCTGCGGTTGTCCGCTGCACAGACCGGCGACATAGCTCCTGATCGAGCGCCAGTAACCGTGCCCGCCCGGCATCATCGCCCCCCAGCGTGCGTAGCGGTTACCGATGAATGCCCACACCATACGCCATAGCAGGTTGAGCACGAATACGTAGCCAAACCAGACGTGTACCGACTTGAGCAAAATCTTGCCTTCGTCGGTCGCGCCCAGCGCCTTGGCATTCAGTATGGCCACGCCGATGGCGATCAGCGCCAGCACGCACAGAAAATTAATCCAGTGAAACCAGCGCGTCGGCGCGTCCCACACACGGTACGATTTCAACTCTGTCATTTCAGACTCCGTTTGTTCTCTCAACATGTCATTTCGAGCCGTCAAGACGCCTCGCGCAACACGGATTCGCCGGCGCCCTGCCTTGTTGATGATACCTTTACCCGCAGTGAGCTGTTCCTGATCCGCCTCAAACATCGCCCGCAAATGCCGCTGGGCCAATAGCATCGACAAATTCGCCTGATCGGTTAAGGTTATGGCTTCCGGGAACATTGCAATTACATAGTGTTCCATCGTGTCTGAAATCTGCCTGGAGAACAATTCATGAAGCATGGCATCGACCCTGAAGGAACCCGCCTGCCAATCAAGCTGGACACGACTTCGAATGGGGAATTCGTACCATTGCCGTTGTCGCAAGCAAGCCGGCACGCGAATCATCTGGCACACGAGCAGGCCTCAATAAATTCAAAACGACGCGCATTGAGTCGGCGTGATTTTCTCGTCTCGGCTTGCGGCGCGGCAAGCACGCTGCTTGCGTTCAATCAGGCCTATGCTGCCGCCGGCAAGGCAGGTGGATGGTTCGATATCGACGCGCAGGCCGCGCTGGATCCCCAGGTAGCCGCTACGCATCTGGACAAGAACGAATTCATCTTCGACGTTCAGGGCCACTTCGTGGACCCGACCGGCGCCTGGGTGAAGAAACTTCCGCCGGGCGCGCGACCTCTCTCGTTCGCCCCGAAAACTCATTGCGATCGTGCCAGCGAGCCGGGTGATCTGAGTTATCTGAATTGCCTCAACAGTGAGGAGTTCATCAAGGATGTGTTTCTCGACAGCGACACCGACATGATGGTGTTGTCTTTTGTGCCATCGCGAAGTGACGCCGAACCATTGACGATCGGCGCTGCCGACGCGGTACGCCAGATCGTTGACGCAATGGAGGGTTCGCATCGCCTGTTGTTGCACGGCCGCGTCAATCCCAACCAGGCAGGTGACGTTGAGCGCATGGATGAACTGGCGCAACGCTGGAATGTCTCGGCATGGAAAACCTACACGCAATGGGGGCCCGACGGGAAGGGATTTTTCCTGACCGACGACGTCGGGCTGGACTTTATCGAAAAAGCCCGGCAGCTTGGCGTCAAGGTCATTTGCATTCACAAGGGCATTCCCTTTGGAAAGCGGTCATACGAGCACAGTCAGTGCAGTGACATCGGGCCGGTTGCCCGGATGTTTCCTGACGTCAACTTCATCATCTATCACTCGGGTTTCGTGCCCGGTAACGACGAGCAAGCGTATGGAGAAGACAGTGAACGCGACGGCGTCGACACACTGATTCGCTCACTACGCGATAATGGCATCGCGCCAAACAGCAATGTCTATGCGGAACTGGGCAGCACCTGGCGCTTTGCCATGCGCGACCCGGATAACGCCGCGCACCTGATGGGCAAGCTGCTCAGGCATGTCGGCGAACGCAACGTGCTTTGGGGAACGGATTCGATCTGGTATGGCTCGCCGCAGGACCAGATACAGGCCTTCCGCACATTCCAGATTTCCGAACAGTTTCGGGAACGCTACGGATATCCTGAAATCACGCCGCAGATCCGCGCCAACGTGTTCGGGCTCAACGCCACAAAGCCCTACAACATCAACGTCGAGCAGGTACGCAAGTATGCCGGTGCCGACAAGATCGCTCGCCAGCGTGGCAACTACCAGGAACGGCCACGACCGCATTTTCAGACTTACGGGCCGCGTACGCGGCGCGAGTTTCTCAATCTGTTGCGCTGGAATGGCGGTTCGCGCGCCTGAATCATGACCACTCGCACTTTCAAGTTCTGGGGCTGGGGATACACAGACGAAACCGCCTCGGAGCAAGAGCGCCAACGGCTTCGGGAGTTTTATTCGCGCAACTTTTCGGTCTCGCATTGGGATGAACTGACGCCACCCGAGGTCAGCGAAATCACACTGCGCTCACCGCGGATCAAGGCCCCGGACGCGCTTTCCGGCATTTGTTCCGATGCGCCGGCACAGCGGCTGATTCACAGTTATGGCAAGTCCTACCCTGACAGTGTCAGGGCGTTCGCCCGTCACTTCCCGCAACCTCCCGATCTTGTTGCACACCCGCGCAATGAAAACGACGTCGTAGCCGTACTCGATTTTGCGCACGAGGTTCGCGCTGCTGTTGTTCCTTTCGGCGGCGGTTCCTCGGTCGTCGGCGGAGTGGAAACGGCAATAGAGGGCGATTACCGCGGTGTGATTTCGCTGAACCTGCAGAACCTGGACAAGGTTATCGAACTCGACACGCAATCACGCGCCGCACGCATCCAGGCCGGCGTTCTGGGTCCGCAACTGGAATCGCAGCTCAAGCCGCAGGGATTCTCGCTGCGCCACTTTCCGCAGTCGTTCCAGTATTCGACGCTGGGCGGCTGGATCGCGACACGCTCGGGCGGGCATTTCGCGACCAGGCTCACGCACATCGACGATCTTGTCGAAAGCATCCGGCTGGTCACGCCGACCGGCACTTTCGAAACGCGCCGCCTGCCCGGCTCCGGGGCCGGCCCCAGTCCGGACCGTTTGTTCATCGGCTCCGAGGGAACACTCGGCATCATCACCGAAGCGTGGATGCGCCTGCAGGCAACGCCGCGGTTTCGCGCAGCAACCTCGGTACGTTTTAGCAACTGGCGCAAGGCCGTCGAGGCACTAAAGGCACTGAGCCAGTCCGGCCTGCACCCATCGAACTGCCGCCTGATCGATCAGCATGAGGCAGCGACCACCGGCGCCGGGGACGGCAGCGCACATATTCTGGTGCTGGCATTTGAAAGCGCCGATCATCCAATGGACAGTGACTTTGCGCGGGCGCTCGAGATTGCCGCCGGGTACGGCGGCCAATGGGATCGTGAAGCCCCGGGCAAAGCGCTCGCGCACCGCAGCGGCGAAGCCGGCGCCTGGCGGCACGCCTTTTTGCGAGCGCCATACTACAGGGAAGTGCTCACCGCCATGGGCGTGATGTACGACACCTTTGAAACGGCTGTTACCTGGGACCGCTTTCCCGACCTGCACCAGAACATCATGGATGCGACGCGGCGCATCATCCGCGAGGTCACCGGCCGTGAAGGTTCGGTCAGTTGCCGCTTCACCCACATCTACCCGGATGGGCCGGCGCCTTATTTCAGTTTCTATGCACTGCCCAAACGCGGCAGTGAACTCGAACAGTGGCAGGAGATCAAGAGTGCCGCCTCTGATGCCTTGATGGTTGCGGGGGGCACCATCACCCATCATCACGCGGTCGGACGCGACCACCGCCGCTGGTACGATATTCAGGTACCGGCCCCATTCAGGGCCGCCCTGCGCGCCACCAAGAAATCGCTCGATCCTTCAGGGCTCCTGAATCCCGGCGTGCTGGTTGATCCTTGAGATCTTTTGCTGCACCCGGGCATAAAAGCTGCAATTCATGCAGCCAGAATCCGATTCGAACCAGTCCATGTACCGTATTTTCCCCTCTGACGTCACCTGTAACGTTGGCAAGGCGCCCTGGCGGGCGGACTTGTCTTTCCTATGAATAGCCCGGATTTCACCAATCCGGCGCGCGATGAACTCTATGATCCGGAAATCGCGCGTGCCTGCTTCGCCTCATTCGGCCAACCATGCAACCTCGCCAAGGACGAGGCATTTTTTGCCGAAAACGAGAAAACCAGTCATATGTATCTGCTGCTCGAAGGCGAGGTTCGCCTGTTTCGCCGCAAGCGGGTTCTGGACAGAATTCGCAATGGTGAGATATTCGGTGAAATGGCTGCCATCACCGGCAATCCCCGTACCGCCTGGGCCATCGCGCTGACGGAATGCAAGGCGCTGCGGCTGGACCCGACGCAGTTCCGCAAGGCGCTACAGGCCACGCCCCAATTCGCGCTGATGCTGATGCGCATCATGATCAACCGCACGCGTGTAACGCTGGCATTGCTTGCGCGCGCGGGCAAACTCAGCAAACGCGTCTCCGCAGAAAACGAGCGCGTGTTTTCAGAGGAAATCATCAAAGACCTGTCAACATCGCTGGGCAATCGCCCGCCCATCAAGGTTGCCGCGAATAAAGTGATCATGCGCGAAGGTGACAGTGCGACATTCATGTACGTCGTACTGAGCGGACGCATTGCCATTTTTGTCAACAAAGTCATCATCGGGCATGCTGGACCAGGCGGTGTCGTTGGCGAGGCTGCGTTGGTGGATGGCTCCGGCCGAGCCGTGACTGCGATGGCTGAGTCCGATTCGACTTTGCTGCCGATCGGCCGCGATGATTTCCTGAAGATGGTGCAATCCAATCCGCGCTTCGCCGTCACCATGCTCCGGGCAGTATCCCGAAAACTGGCCCGCATGACCGCTTTGAGCGTGTGATACGCTAGGACATTCAGTCGCAACCTGCCTGCTGTTCAACGGCATTTATGCCCATCCTGTCCCTGCGCGGCAAACCCCAAAAATCCAGCCTTGCCCAGGGCCGGCTTGGCATTTGTCCATCGACGCCAAATTGCGTATGCAGCGACTGTGCCAACGCAAGGCATGCCGTTGAACCGCTGTGCCTGGCCGTGCCCCCCGCCAATGCCTGGCCTGCGGTCACGCGATCAGTACGCGAACTTCCCCGCACACAAATCGTGAACAGCAGTTCCGATTACCTGCATGTGGAATGCATGAGCAGATTCTTCGGTTTCGTCGATGATCTGGAATTACACCTGCGCCCCGATGACGGGATCATCGCTATACGCTCCGCTTCGCGCCTCGGTTATTCGGATTTTGGTGTCAATCGCCGCCGTGTCGAACGGCTGCGCATGATCCTACGTGCGCAAAACATCCTTCGCTAACGCCGTTGGGCTTTGTATTCAGTCGCGCTTTTCAGTCGAAACTGAAACCCGGTGTACGGGTATAGACGTGCAAGCCCTCGTCCTGAATTACGAACGATCGCATGCGTCGGTCGCCGCGGTTGTGATGTGAGTGCAATCTGGTCGCCGGCGTGATCTGCGCGACACCGGTGATCCAGTCGACGCGCTCTCCATCAATCAACGAATGAATGCCATCGCCCTGCAGCGCCAGTGTCACGGCAACACCGTTATGGCGATGTGCACGCTGATCACGTCCCGCCTCCAGCGTGTT